>NZ_JBLYNS010000001.1:0-149442 GCF_049310205.1 Endozoicomonas sp. ALC013
TAACAGGTTGGCGATTCCCTGAGTAGTAAGTTGGTCTTTCTGTTCGTGCACAAGGGGCAATAACGTGGCCACGGCCTTGTTGAGCCCCGGTGTTCGCTCCTGCCCGTGGTCTACAAGTTTCGCCATGGCCCACAGCAGGTTGACAATGTCCTGAGCTTTCAATCGGTCCTTCAGTGCGTTCACGTGGGGCAACAGCGCGGCCACGGCCTCTTTGAACTCTGGTGTCTGCTCCTGCCCGTAGTCCAGCAGTTTCGCCATGGCCCACAGCAGGATGGCAATGCCCTGAGGAATAAATTGGTCTTTCTTTGCATTCACATGTGGCAACAGCGCGGCCACGGCCTCTTTGAGCCCTGGTGTGTGCTCCTGCCCGTTGTCCACCAGTTTTGCTATTGCCCACAGCTGGTTGGAGATTCCCCGGGCATCAATGTCCCGGGCTTGAGGTTGTTGGTTGCACTTGAATATGATTGCATCAAGTAGCGTTGACAATAAGGCAACCTGAGTGTGCCTGACACGCTCATCCACGGGTTTATAAGGGGTAAAAACACCCGCTGAAGTCAATGCATGAAGTGTGGTCGTAAGGCTTCGCCAGCCCCAACGCCGTGTTACGGTAAAATTTTGCAGAAAATGCATCAGCTGGCTTTGTTCCGCTCGATTCAACCGTCTTTGGGCAGCTGATGTGTATCGTTTAATTGAATTGGCATACAGACCGTGATTTCTCCCATCATAGCGATGACCGAAATGATCCGATTTACTCAGCAAACCATCCATTATTTCCTGTTTGATGAGAGCACTGAAATCTTGAACAGGGTTTACTGAACGGCTCTGTAGATATTGAGAAGTGTGTGCGCCAGAAGAATGGTGAAATTCATTGCGCCCCTGGGTAGTGCGTGGGGGATTATTCCATTGTTTGACTGTGGCATGTTTATATCGCCCATGCCTTGAAGATCTGGGATGGTTATCCGGATGGTTGTAATTTTTATCGGATCTTGCGTATTGACCACTGATACCAGCAGAGGTTCTATGCATAATTATATTTCATCAATTCATGAAAATATAAAAAACAGACTGCTGTTCTGTTCAGAAGTTCATTTTGCCGGAATGTGTACACGGTTCCGGAGTCATGATGAAAGGGAAGTGGTTAGTGCCTTTTTTTTCTTTTCCTTTTCTGTTTTTTGGTTTGTCTGTTTGCTTTTCTTAATTTTCTTCAACGGCTAAGTAACAATGACTTGAAGATTGCCACTTTTTATCGGCGGTAACGTTTGTCTCCTCTACCGATCCGATGTCAGGTGATGCACAGCCATGCCCTGGGGCGGGATGTCCAACCTGGTCTTTATTTGATCAATGCATAGTTTCATTGAATTCTGGCTACAAAGCTGGTTAGCCGGGATTTCAATGACCTCAAATCCTGATCTTTGCAGCAGTGCTATTTTAAGCAAAGTCGAACCATTCCTGATTTTAAAATCATTACTTACGTAATGAGACGGCCCCTGAATTTCAACAACCATGTTGTGTTCTGACAGTAGCAGGTCAACGGGAGGCAATGAGTTCAGGCTTTTTTCTTGTTCAATCTTCAAAGAGGGCATGCATGATTGGAGTTGATCGCAAAAGTCGGCTTGAGGTTTTGAAATGGTTGTCTGGTAATAGGGAACGATCGGACACGCTCTCCCAAGCCAACTGGCGGCCATGGCAATGCATGGCAATGGTGCGTTGATCCTTTTCATTGTCCGGGGATGTATTTTCCAGGCGAGTAAACAGGTCATCCATGTGCTTTTCAAGCACGTTATTTTTTTAATGGCATTGGGGGCCAGAGACAACCTGGCACAACATACCATTACTCCCCAGAGAAACATCAATATAAATTGTTGAGAGAGCTGAGGGTTGTCACTGAATCGGCAGAGGAACGATTCGAACGTAGAGGTAACCACGTGCAGCTCAACGAGTTCCCCCAGCTTCGCCATGGCCCACAGCAGGTTGGCGACTTGCTGAGGATCAAATTGGGCTTTCTGTGGGTTCACGTAGGGCAGCAGCGTGGCCACGGCTTCTTTAAGACCTGGTGTCCACTTTCCGTTTTCCACCAGTTTCGCCATGGCCCACAGCAGTTTGGCAATTGCCTGTGGTGTAAAGTTGGCTTTATTTGCGTGCACGTGGGGCAACAGCGCGGCTACAGCTTTTTTAAGTCCTGGTGTCTGTTGCAGGCCCTTGTCCACCAGTTTCGCCATGGCCCACAGCAGGTTGGCGGTTTGCTGAGGAATAAAGTGGTCTTTCTGTGCATTCATGTGAGGCAACAGCACGGCCACGGCCTCTTTGAGTTCTGGTGTTTGCTCCTGCCTGTTGTCCACCAGTTTCGCCATGGCCCACAGCAGGTTGGCGATTCCCTGGGCACCAATATTCCTGGCTTCAGGTTTTTGGTTGCACTTGAATATTATTGTATCCAGTAGCATTGACAATAAGACAGCTTGAGTATGCTTAACACGCTCATCCATGGGTCTATGAGGGGTAAAAACATCCGCTGAAGTCAATGCATGAAGTGTTGTTGACAGGCTTCGCCAACTTCAACTCCGTGTTACTGTAAAATTTTGCAGCAAACGTATCAGCTGGGTTTGTTCCGCTTGATTTAACGGTCTTTTAGCAGCTGACGTGTATTTTTTAATTGAATTGGCATACAGACCGTGATTTCTCCCATCATAGCGATGACCGAAGCGATACGATTTATTCA
Source organism: Endozoicomonas sp. ALC013 (assembly GCF_049310205.1). Taxonomy (NCBI): domain Bacteria; kingdom Pseudomonadati; phylum Pseudomonadota; class Gammaproteobacteria; order Oceanospirillales; family Endozoicomonadaceae; genus Endozoicomonas; species Endozoicomonas sp. ALC013. The sequence goes on from NZ_JBLYNS010000001.1 coordinate 2,717, forward strand.
CCAGATCATCCATTATTTCCTGTTTAATGAGGGCGTTAAAATCTTGAGCAGGGTTTACTGAACGGCTCTGTAGATGTTGAGAAGGGCATACGCCAGAAGAACGGTAAAATTCCTTACGCCCCGGGGTAGTGCGGGGGGGATTATCCCACTTTCTGACTGTATTCTGTCTATATTGTACGCGCCTTGAAGAAGTAGCATGGCCATCCGGCTGGTTGTAATCTTTATCGGATCTTGCGTATTTACCACTGATCCCAGCAGAGGTTCTGTGCATAATTATATTTCATTAATTCATGAAAATATAAACTACAGACTGCTGTTTTGTTCAGAAGTTCATTTTGTCGGAATGTGAACACGGTTCTTGAGTCATGATGAAAGGGAAGTGGTTAGTGCCTTTTTTTTCTTTTCCTTTTTCTGTTTTTTGGTTTGTCTGTTTGCTTTTCTGAATTTTCTTCAACGGCTAAGTAACAATGACCTGAAGATTGCCACTTTTTATCGGCGGTAACGTTTGTCTCCTCTATCGATCCGATGTCAGGTAATACACAGCCATGACCCTGTGGCGGTATGTCCACTCTGGCCTTTATTTGATCAATGCATTGTTTCATTGAATTCTGTCTCCAAAGCTGGTTAGCCGGGATTTCAATGACCTCAAATCCTGATTTTTTCAGCAGTGCTATTTTAAGCAGAGTTGAACCATTCCTGATTTTGAAATCATTACTTACGTAATGAGACGGTCCCTGAATTTCAATCACCATGTTGTGATCTGGCAGTAGCAGGTCAACGGGAGGCAATGAGTTCAGGCTCTTTTCCTGTTCAATCTTCAAAGAGGGCATGCGTGATTGGAGTTGATTGCGTAAGTTGGCTTGAGGTTTTGAAATAGTTGTCCGGTAATGGGGGATGATCGGACACGCTCTCCCCAACCAAATGGCAGCCATGGTAATGATTTGTTGATTCTTTTGATTGTCCGGGGATGTATTTTCCAGGCGAGTGGACAGGTCATCCATGTGCTTTTCAAGCACGTTATTTTTAATGGCATTGGGGGCCAGAGACAACCTGGCACAACATACCATTACTCCCCAGAGAGACATCACTATATCTTGCTGAGAGAGCTGAGGGTTGTCGCTGAATCGGCAGAGCAACGATTCGAATGTAGAGGTAACCACGTGCAGCTCAACGAGTTCACCCAGCTTCGCCATGGCCCACAGCAGGTTGGCGATTTGCTGAGGATCAAATTGAGCTTTCTGTGGGTTTACGCAGGGCAGCAGCGCGGCCACAGCTTCTTTAAGCCCTGGGGTCCACTCTCCGTTTTCCACCAGTTTTGCCATGGCCCACAGCAGGTTGGTGATTGCCTTTGGTGTAAAGTTGGCTGTATGTGCGTGCACGTGTGGTAACAGCGTGGCCACAGCTTTTTTAAGCCCTGATGTCTGTTGCTGGTCGTTGTCCACCAGTTTTGCCATGGCCCACAGCAGGTTGGCGATTTGCTGAGGATTAAATTGGTCATTCATTGCGTTCACGTGGGGCAACAGGCGGGCCACGGCCTCGATGAACTCTGGTGTCGGCTCCAGGCCGTTGTCCACCAGTTTCGCCATGGCCCACAGCAGGTTGGAGATATGCTGAGGAATAAATTGGTCTCTCAGTAGTTTTACGAGGGGTAACAGCGTGGCCATGGCCTCGTTGAGCCCTGATGCCTGCTCCTGTCCGTTGTCCACCAGTTTCGCTATGGCCCAGAGCAGGTTGGTAATATCCTGGGCATTGAATTGGTTTTTCTGTGCCTTCACGTGAGGCAACAGTGCGGCCACAGCTGTTTTAAGCCCTGGTGTCTGTTCCCGGCCGTTGTCCACCAGTTTCGCCATGGCCCACAGCAGGTTGGTGATTCCCTGGGCATTAAATTGGTCTGCCTGTGCGTTCACGTGGGGCAACAGTACGGCCACAGCTGTTTTAAGCCCTGGTGTCTGTTCCTGCCCGTTGTCCACCAGTTTCGCCATGGCCCACAACAGGTTGGCAATTTGCTGAGGAGTAAATTGGTCTCTGGTTGCGTTCACGTGGGACAACAGCTGGGCCACAGCCACGTTGAACTCTGGTGTCTGCTCCTGCCCGTTGTCCACCAGTTTCGCCATGGCCCACAACAGGATGGCGATATGCTGAGGAATAAACTGGTATTTCTGTGCGTTCACGTGGTGTAACAGGGCTCCCAGGGTCCCTTTGATCTCTGGTGTCCGTTCCTGCCCGTTGTCCACCAGTTTCGCCATGGCCCACAGCAGGTTGGAGATTCCCTGGGCATTAAATTGCTCTGTCTGTGCGTTCACGCGGGGCAACAGCGCGGCCACAGCTTTTTTCAGCCCTGGTGTATGCTCCTGCCCGTTGTCCACCAGTTTCGCCATGGCCCACAGCAGGTTGACGATTTGTTGAGGTATAAATTGGTCTTTCCTTGCGTTCACATAAGGCAGCAGAGCGACCACAGTACTGTTGAACTCTGGCATCTGCTCCTGCCCGTTGTCCACCAGCTTCGCCATGGCCCACAGCAGGATGGTGATATGTTGAGGTATAAATTGGTCTTTCTTTGCGTTCACGTGGGGTAACAGCGCGGCCACGGCCTCTATGAGCCCCGGTGTCTGCTCCTGCCCGTTGTCCACCAGTTTCGCCACGGCCCACAGCAAGTTGGCGATTCCCTGGGCATTAAATTGGTTTTTATGTGCGTTCACGTGGGGCAACAGCGCGGCCACAGCCTGTTTAAGCCCCGGTGTCTGTTCATGCCCGTTATCCACCAGTTTTGCCATGGCCCACAGCAGGCTGGCGATATGCTGAGAATCAAATTGGTCTTTCTGTGGGTTCACATGGGGCAACAGTGCGGCCACGGCCTCATTGAACTCGGGTGTCAGCTTCTGCCCACTGTCCACCAGTTTTGCCATGGCCCACAGCAGGTTGGCAATACCCTGTGGTTTAAAGTCAGTTTTCTGTGCGCTCACGCGGGGCAATAGCGCTGCTACGGCCTCGCTGAAATCGGTTGTCTGCTCCAGCCCGTTGTCCACCAGTTTCGCCATGGCCCATAGCAGGTTGATGATTCCCAGGGCATGAAGTTGGTCTTTCTGTTCGCGTACGATGGGCAACAACGCGGCCACAGCCTTTTTAAGCCCCGGTGTCTGTTCATGCCCGTTATCCACCAGTTTCGCCATGGCCCACAGCAGGTTGGCGATTCCCTGTGGATTAAAATTAGCTTTCTGTGCATTTACGCCGGTTAACAGCGCAGCCACGGCCTCTTTGAGCCCAGGTGTCTGCTCCTGGCCGTTGTCCACCAGTTTGGCCAAGGCCCACAGCACGTTGGCGATTCCCTGTGTTGTAAAGTTAGATTTTTGTGCGCTTACGTGGGGTAACAGCGCAGTCACGGCCTCTTTGAGCCCTGGTGTCTGCTCGTGCCCGTTGTCCACCAGTTTTGCCATGGCCCACAGCTGGTTGGCGATTCCCCAAGCATCAATATTACTGTCTTTAAGTCTTTGGTTGCTGTTAAATATTATTGCATCCAGTAGCGTTGACAATAAGGTAGCTTGAGTATGCTTAACACCCTCATCCATGGGGCTATGAGGGGTAAAAACACCCGCTGAAGTAAATGCATGAAGTGTTGTTGTCAGGCTTCGCCAATTCCAGCTCCGTGCTGCGGTAAAATTTTCCAGAAAACGTATCAGCTGGCTTTGTTCCGCCTGGTTTAACGGTCTTTTAGCAGCTGACGTGTATTGTTTGACTGAATTGGCATATAGACCGTGATTTCTCCCATCATAGCGATGACCGAAACGAGCCGATCTACTCAGCAAACCATCCATTATTTCCTGTTTGATGAGAGCATTAAAATCTTGAGCAGGGCTTACTGAACGGCTCTGTAGATATTGAGAAGTGTATGCACCAGAAGAATGGTAAAATCCATTATGCCTCGGTGTGGTGCGTGGGGGATTATGCCATCGTCTGACTGTGGCATCTCTATATCGCCCACGCCTTGAATATCCGGGATGGTCATTCGGCTGGTTGTAATCGTTATCGGATCTTGCGTATTTACCACTGATACCAGCAGAGCTTCTATCCATAATTACATTTCATCAATTCATGAAAATATAAAAAACAGACTGCTGTTCTGTTCAGAAGTTCATTTTGCTGAAATAGCGATAGACGTAACCGGTTGAGAGAGCACAACTACTCCTGATGTCAGCAATCCGTTATTTTCAAATCATCCGGAGGAAGATTGTTAGAACACATGGGTTCCACACCGGCATTCCTTTCCTGAAATGTGAAAACGGTTCTTGAGTCATGATGAAGGGAGAAGATTACTGGCTGTTTGTTCTCTTCCTTTTTCTACTTTTGGGATTGCATGCTTGCTCTTCTAAATGTTCTTCGGCGGTCAAGTCACAGTGATCTGCGGGCTGCCATCTTTTATCGGCGGTCACGTATGCCTCATCTGCCCAAGCTCTTTTAAGTGATCCAGAGCCATGCCCCCTCGGCGGGGTGTCTACTCTGGTCTTTATGTGATCAATATATCGTTTTATTGAATCCTGGTTATAAAGCTGGTTAACCGGGATTTCAATGACCTCAAATCCTGCTTTTTGCAGCAGTGCGATTTTAAGCAGAGTCGAACCATTCCTGGTGTTGAAATCGCCACTTACGTAATGGGACGGTCCCTGAACTTCAATAACCATCTTGTGATCTGGCAGTAGCAGGTCAACCGGCGGTAATGAGTTCAGACTCTTTTCTTCTTCAATCTTCAAAAAAGGAATACTTGATTGCAGTTGATTGCGGAAGTCGGATTGCGGTTTTGAAATGATGGTCTCGTAGTGGAGGATGATCGGGTACGCTCTGCCAAGCCAACTTGCGGCCATGGCAATGATGCGTTGATCCTCTTCATTGTCTGGGAAGGTATTTTCCAGGCGATTAAACAGGTCATCCATGTGTTTTTCAAGCACGTTATTATTGGTATTGGAGTCTAGAGATAACCTGGCACAGCAGACCATTACTCCCCAGATAGACATCAATATCGCTTGCTGAGAGAGCTGAGGGTTTTTACTGATTCGGCGGACAAGCGATTCGAACGTGGAGGTAACCACGTTCAGCTCAACGAGCTCGCCCAGTTTTGCCGTGGCCCACAGCAGGTTGGCGATATGCTGAGGAGTAAATTGGTCTTTCTGTGCGTTCACTTGGGGCAACAGCGCGGTCACGGCCTCGTTAAACCCTGGTGTCCGCTCCTGACCGTTGTCCACCAGTTTCGCCATGGCCCACAGCAGGTTGGCGATTTCCTGTGGTTTAAAGTTAGCTGTCTGTACGTTCACGTAGGGTAACAACGCGGCAACAGCCTCTTTGAGCCCTGATGTCCGCTCCTGTCCGTTGTCCACGAGTTTCGCCATGGCCCATAGCAGGATGGCGATATGCTGAGGAATAAATTGGTCTTTCTGTGAGTTCACGTGGGGTAACAGTACGGCCACGGCCACGGCCTCGTTGAGCTCGGGTGTCTGCTCCTGGCCGTTGTCCACCAGTTTCGCCATGGCCCAAAGCAGGCTGGCGATTTCCTGTGATTTAAAGTTAGCTTTCTGTACGTTCACGAGGAGCAATAACGCGGCCACAGCCTCTTTGAGCTCTGGCGTCTGCTCCAGCCCGTTGTCTACCTGTTTCGCCATGGCCCACAGCAGGTTGGCGATTTCCTGTGGATTAAAGTTAGCTTTCTGTGCATTCACTTGGGGCAACAGCGCGGCTACGGCCTCGCTGAGCCCTGGTATCCACTCCTGGCCGTTGTCCACCAGTTTCGTCATGGCCCACAGCAGGTTGGCGATACCCTGAGCATTAAATTGGTCCTTCTGTGCGTTTATGTGGGGTAACAGTGCGGCCACGGCCTCGCTGAACTCTGGTGTCTGCTTCTGTCCGTTGTCCACCAGTTTCGCCATAGCCCACAGCAGGTTGACGATATGCTGAGGAATAAATTGGTCTTTCTGAGCGTTCACGTGGGGTAACAGCGCAGCCAGGGCCTCTTTGAGCCCTGATGTCCACTCTTGCCCATTGCTCAACAGTTTTGCCATGGCCCACAGCAGGTTGGCGATATGCTGTGGAATAAATTGGTCTTTGTGTGCGTTCACGTAGGGCAACAGCGCGGCCACGGCCTCGTTGAGCTCTGGTGTCCGCTCCTGCCCGTTGTCCACCAGTTTCGCCATGGCCCACAGCAGGTTGGCGATATGCTGAGGGATAAATTGGTCTTTCTGTGCGTTGATGCGGGGCAACAGCGCGGCCATGTTCTCGTTGAACTCTGGTGTCTGCTCCTGTCCGTTGTCCACCAGTTTCGCCATAGCCCATAGCAGGTTGGCGATACTCTGGGCATTAAATTGGTCTTTCTGTGCGTTCACGTAGCGCAAAAGCGCGGCCACGGCCTCTTCGAGTTCTGGTGTTCGCTCCTGCCCGTTGTCGACCAGTTTCGCCATGGCCCACAGCAGGTTGGCGATTTCCTGGGGTTTAAAGTTAGCTGTTTGTACGTTCACCTGGGGCAACAGAGCGGACACGGCCTTTTTGAGCTCTGGTGTCCGCTCCTGTCCGTTGTCTACCAGTTTCGCCATGGCCCATAGCAGGTTGGTGATTTCCTGTGGTTTAAAGTGAGCTTTCTGTGTGTTCACGTGGGGCAACAGCGCGGCCACGGCCTCGTTGAGCCCTGATGTCCGCTCCTGCCCGTTGTCCACAAGTTTCGCCATGGCCCACAGCAGGTTGACAATGCCCTGAGCATTAAATCGGTCCTTCTGTGCGTTCACGTGGGGCAACAGCGCTGCCACACCCTCTTTGAGCCCTGGTGTCCGCTCCTGTCCATTTCCCACAAGTTTCGCCATGGCCCACAGCAGGTTGGCAATGCCCTGAGCATTAAAGTGGTCCTGCTGTGCGTTCACTTGGGGCAACAGCGCGGCCACGGCCTCTTTGAGCTCTGGTGTCCGCTTCTGTCCGTTGTCCACCAGCTTTGCCATGGCCCACAGCAGGTTGACGATATGCTGAGGAATAAATTGGTCTTTCTGTGCGTTCACGTGGGGCAACAGCGCAGCCAGGGCCTTTTTGAGCCCTGATGTCCACTCTTGCCCATTGCTCACCAGTTTTGCCATGGCCCACAGCAGGTTGGCGATTCCCTGAGCATCAATATCCCTGGCTTCAGGTTTTTGATGGCACTTGAATACTATTGCATCAAGTAGCGTTGACAATAAGGCAGCTTGGGTAAGCTTTACACGCTCATCCATGGGTTTATGAGGGGTAAAAACACCCGCTGAAGTCAATGAATGAAGTGTTGTTGACAGGCTTCGCCAACTCCAGCTCCGTGTTGCTGTAAAATTTTGCAGAAAACTTATCAGCTTGCCTTGTTCCGCTTGATTTAGTGGTCTTTTAGCAGCTGACGTGTATTTTTTAATTGAACTGGCATATTGACTGTGATTTCTCCCATCATAGGAATGACCGAAACGACCAGATGTACTCACCAGACCAGCCATTATTTCTTGTTTGATGAGAGCATTAAAATCCTGGGCAGTGTTTACTGAACGGTACTGTAGATATTGAGAAGAGCGTGTGCCGGTAGAACAGTAAAATTCATTACGCCCTGTGGTAGACCGGGGGGGATTATCCCATTGTCTGACTGTGGCATGTCTATATCGCCCATGCCTTGAAGAAGCAGCATGGTCATTCGACTGATTGTAATTTTTATCGGATCTTGCGTGTTGACCACTGATACCAGCAGAGCTTCTATCCATAATTACATTTCATTAATTCATGGAAATATAAAAAACAGACTGCTGTTCGGTTCAGAAGTTCATTTTTTACTTTTTGGTTTGTCTCTTTGCTCTGCTGAATGTTTTTCGGCGGTTAAGTTACAGTGTTGCCATCCTTTATCGACAGTTATACATAGCTCATCTTTACCCCGCTTTTAAATAAGTGATACTGAGCCATGTCCCTCTAGGAGGCTGACCGAGAATAGGCTTATGTTATCATAAGCCTCAAATTTTGTAGAAAACGTATCAGCAGGCTTTGTTCCGCCTGGTTTAACGGTCTTTTAGCAGCTGACGTGTATTGTTTAATTGAATTGGCATACAGACAGTGATTTCTCCCATCATAGCGATGACCGACACGCTCCGATTGACTCACCAGGTCATCTATTATTTCCTGTTTGGTGAGAGCATTAAAATCTTGAGCAGGGTTTACTGAACGGCGCAGCAGATATTGAGAAGAGTATGCGGCAGAAGAAGGGTAAAATTCATTTCATTAATTCATGAAAATATAAAAAGCAGACTGCTGCTCTGTTCAGAAGTTCATACTGATGAAATATCCGGGTTAAGTAATTGATACAGAACCATGCCCTTGTGCCCGGATGTCTACCCTGGTCTTTATGCGATCAATACACAGTTTCATTGAATCCAGGTTCCAAAGCTGGTTAACCGGGATTTCAATGACCTCAAATCCTGATTTTTGCAGCAGGGCGATTTTAAGCAGAGTCGAACCATTCCTGGTGTTGAAATCACCACTCACGTAATGAGTTGGTCCCTGAATTTCAATAACCATGTTGTAATCCGGCAGTAGCAGGTCAACCGGAGGCAATGAGTTCAGACACTTTTCTTCTTCAATCTTCAAAGAGGGAATGCGTGATTGGAGTTGTTCGCGGAAGCCGGTTTGAGGTTGTGAAACGACTATCCGGTAATGGGGGGTAACCGGACAGGGTCTCCCGAGCCAACTTGCGGCCATGGCAATGACGCGTTTATCCTCATCATTGTCCGGGGATGTATTTTTCAGGCGAGTAAACAGGTCATCCATGTGCTTTTCAAACACATTATTTTTATTGGCATTAGAGACCAGAAACAACCTGGCACAGCATACCATTACTCCCCAGAGAGACATCAATATTGCCTTGAGAGAGACATGAGGGTTTTTACTGATTCGGTGGACAAGAGGCTCAAACGTGGCCATAGCCACGTTCAGCTCAACGAACTCACCCAGTTTCGCCATGGCCCACAGCAGGTTGGCGATATGCTGAGGAGTAAATTGGTCTTTCTGTGTGTTCACGAGGAGTAACAGAACGGCCACGGCCTTGTTGAACTCTGGTGTCTGCTCCTGCCCGTGTTCCACCAGTTTTGCCATGGCCCACAGCAGGTTGGCAATAGCCTGGGGATTAAAGTTAGCTTTTTGTGCGTTCACGAGGGGCAACAACGCGGCTACGACCTCATTGAATTCTGATGATCGCTCCTGTCCGTTATCCACCAGCTTCGCCAGGGCCCACAGCAGGTTGGCGATACCCTGTGGTTTAAAGTTAGCTTTCTGTGCGTTGACGTGGGGCAACAGCGCGGCTACGGCGTCTTTTAGCACTGAGGTCATGTCCTGCCCGTTGTCCATCAGTTTTGCCAGGGCCCATAGCAGGTTGGCGATACTATGGGCAGTAAAATAGTCTTTCTGTACGTTCACGCGGGGCAGCAGCGCAGCCACAGCCTTGTTGAGTTCTGGTGTACGCTTTTGCCCATTGTCAACCAGTTTGGCAATGGACCACATCAGGTTGACCATTTCCTGTGTTTTAAAGTTAGCTTTCTGTGCGTTCACGAGGGGCAACAGCGCGATCACAGCCTCTCCAAGCCCCGGTGTACGCTCCTGTTCGTTGTCTACCAGTTTCGCCATGGCCCAGAGCAGATTGACGATATGCTGAGGAATAAATTGGTCTCTCTGTGCGCTCACTTGGGGGAACAGCACGACCACGGCCTTATTGAGCGCAGGTGTTCGCTCCTGCTCATTGTCCACCAGTTTCGCTATGGCCCACAGCAGGTTGGCGATATGTTGAGGAATAAATTGGTCTTTATGTGCGCTCACGAGGGGCAGCAGCGCGACCACGGTCATTTTGAACTCTGGCGTCCGCTCAAGTCCGTTGTTCACCAGTTTTGCCATGGCCCACAGCAGATTGGCGATTTCCTGTTGAGTAAAGTTAGCTTTGCGCGCGTTCACGCGGGGCAATAGCGCGGCCAGAGCCTCTTCGAGTTCTGGTGTCCATTCCTGCCCGTTGTCCACCAGTTTCGCCATGGCCCACACCAGGTTGGCGATACCCTGGGCATCAAATTGGTCTTTCAGTGCGTTCACATGAGGCAACAGCGCAGCCAGGGCCTCGTTGAGTTCCGGTGTCTGCTTATGCCCGTTGTCCACCAGTTTCGCCATGGCCCACAGCAGGATGGCGATATCCCGTGGTTTGAAGTTATCTTTCGATGCATTTATGTGGGGTAACAGCGCAGCTAAAGCCTGTTTCAACGCTGGTGTCTGCTGCTGGCCGCCGTCCACCAGTTTGGCCATGGCCCAGAGTATGTTGGCGATTTCCTGTGGTTTAAAGTTAGCCTTCTGTGCGTTTACATGGGGCAACAGGGTAGCCAGGGCTTCTTTGAGTCCTGGTGTCTGCTTCTGCCCTTTGTCCGCCAGTTTCGCCATGGCCCACAGCAGATTGGCGATTTCCTGTGGATTAAAATTGGTTTTCCGGGCGTTTACAAGGGACAATAGCGCGGCCACGGCCTGTTTCAGCTCTGGTGTCTGATCCTGCCCCAAGTCCACCATTTTCGCCATGGCCCACAGCAGGTTGGCAATTCCCTGAGTATCAATATACCTGGCTTCAGATGTTTGATGGCACTTGAATATTATTGCATCAAATAGCGTTGACAATATGTTCGCTTGAGTAAGCCTGACGCGCTCATCCATGGGTCTATTAGTGGTAAAAACACCTGCTGAAGTCAATGAATGAAGTGTTGTCGACAGGCTTAGCCAATTCCAGCTGCGTGCTGCGGTAAAGCGTTGCAGCAAACGTAGCAGCTGGCTTTGTTCAGCTCGATTTAACGGTCGTTTAACAGCTAATGCGTATTTTTTAATGGAACTGGCATATTGCCCGTGATTCCTCCCATCATAGCGATAACCGAAACGATCCGATTTTTTCAGCAGATCATCCATTATTTCCTGTTTAATGAGGGCATTAAAATCTGGAGCAGGGTGTACTGAACGGCACTGTAAATCTTGAGAAGAGCGTGCGTCATAAGAATGGCAAGATTCGTTACGCCCCGGGGTAGTGCGGGAAGAATGATCCCGCCGTCTGACTGTACCCTGTCTGTATTGCCCATGCCTTGAAGAAGCGGCATGGTTATCCGGTTGGTGATATTCATTACCTGACCTTGCGTATTTACCACGGATACCAGCAGTGCTTCTATCCATAATTATATTTCATTAATTCATGAGAATATAAAAAGCAGACTGCGATTCTGTTCAGAAGTTCATTTTGCTCGAATGTGAACATGGTTCAGGAACCATAATGAAAGGGAAGAGGTTATTACCTTTTTTTTCTCTTCCTTTTTCTTTTTGGTTTGCGTGTGTGCTGTTCTAAATGTTCTTCGGCCTTTAAGTAAGAGTGATCTGAGCATTGCCGTCCTTTATTGGCAGCAACGTTGGCCTCTTCTGTCCACCCGATGTTAAATGATACAGTGCCATGACCTTGTGCCGGGGTGTCTACCCTGGTCTTTATTTGATCAATACATCTATTCATTAAACCTTTGTTCCAAAACCCGTTAACCGGGATTTCAATGACCTCAAATCCTGATTTTCTCAGCAGTGCGATTTTAAGCAGAGTTGAACCATTCCGGGTTTTGAAGTCACCGCTGACGTAATGAGAGGGTCCCTGAACTTCAATAATAATGTTGTGATCTGGCAGTAGCAGATCAACCGGAGGTAATGAATGCAGACTCTTTTCTTCTTCAATCTTCAAAAAGGGAATGCGAGATTGGAGTTGATTGCGGAAGATGGTCTGATATTTTGAAGTGGTTGTCTGGTAATGAGGGGTGACCGGACATGGTTTTCCAAGCCAACATGCGGCCATGGCAAGGATGGATCGATCCTCTTCATTGACCGGGGATATATTTTCCAGGCGAGTAAACAGGTCATCCATATGCTTTTCAAGCACATAATTTCTATTGGTATTAGAGTCCAGAGCCAACCTGGCACAGCATACCATTACTCCCCAGAGAGACATCAATATGGCATGGTGAGAGAACTGAGGGTTGTAACTGATTTGGTAGACAAGGGATTCGAACGTAGAGGTAGCCATGTTCAGCACAACGAACTCACCGAGTTTGGCCATGGCCCACAGCAGGTTGGCGATTTCCTGTGGTTTAAAGTCAGCTTTCTTTGCGTTTACCAGGGACAGCAGCGAGGCCACGGCTTCGTTGATTTCTGGAGTCCGCTCCTGTCTGTTGTCCACCAGTTTCGCCATGGCCCACAGCAGGTTGGCGATAGCCTGGGCATTAAATTGGTCTTTCTGTATGTTCACCTGAGGCAACAGTGCGGCCACAGTTTCTTTGAGCCCTGGTGCCCACTCCTGCCCGTTGTCCACCAGTTTTGCCATGGCCCAGAGCAGATTGGCGATGCCCTGGGCATTAAATTGGTTCTTTTGTGCGTTAACGTGCGGCAACAGTGCGAACAGGGCCCCGTTGAACCCTGGTGTCCACTCTTACCCGTGGCCCACAAGTTTCGCCAAGGCCCACAGCAGGTTGGCGATATGCTGAGGAATAAACTGGTTTTTCTCTGAGTTCACGAGGGGTAACAGCGCTGCCACAGCTTCTTTGAGCCCTGGTGTCCATTGCTGCCCGTTGTCCACCAGTTTTGCCATGGCCCACAGCAGGTTGGCGATTCCCTGGGCATCAATATCCCATGCTTGAGGTTTTTGGTTGCACTTGAATGTGATTGTATCAAGTAGCGTTGACAATAAGACAGCTTGAGTAAGCTTAACGCGCTCACCCATGGGTTTATGAGGGGTAAAAACACCCGCTGAAGTAAATGAATAAAGTGTTGTCGTCAGGCTTCGCCAATTCCAGCTCTGGGTGACTGTAAAATGTTTTAGCAAACGTATCAGCTGGCTTTGTTCCGCTGGATTTAACGGTCTTTTTGACGCTGACGTGTATCTTTTAATTGAACTGGCATATTGCCCATGATTTCTCCCATCATAGCGGTGACCGAAATGATTCGATTTACTCACCAGATCATCCATTATTTCCTGTTTGGTGAGGGCGCTAAAATCTTCAGCAGGGTTTATTGAACGGTGTATTAGATATGGAGAGGGGCGTGCGCCAGACGAGTGGCAAAATTCATTGCGCCCCGGGGTAGTACGGGAGGAATGATCCCGTCGTCTGACTGTACCCTGTCTGTATTGCCCATGCCTTGAAGAAGCGGCATGATCATCCGGTCGGTTGTGATCATTGCTTGATCTTGCGTATTTACCGCTGATACCAGCAGTGCTTCTATCCATAATTATATTTCATCAATTCATGAGAATATAAAAAGCAGACTGCGGTTCTGTTCAGAAGTTAATTTTGCTGAAAAGTTTATAATTTTGCTTCCTTTTTCCATTTTCTGGCATCCTCGCTGCGGGCGCTATTCACGGTCAGCCTCCTAGCCTGGTCTTTATTTGATCAATACATAGTTTTATTGAATCCTGATTCCCAAGCATTTTAACCGGGATTTCAATGACCTCAAATCCTGATTTTTGCAGCAGTGCATTTTTCAGCAGAGTTGAACCATTCCTGGTTTTGAAATCACCACCCACGTAGTGGGACGATCCCTGAATCTCAATCACAATATTGTGATCTGGCAGTAGCAGGTCCACCGGAGGTAATGAGTTCAGACTCTTTTCTTCTTCAATCTTCAAAGAGGGAATACATGATTGGAGTTGATTGCGGAAGTCGGATTGAGTTTTTGAAATGATTGTCTGGTAATGGGGAACGACCGGACACGCTCTGCCAAGCCAGCTTGCGGCCATGGCAATGCTGCGTTGTTCCTCTTCATTATCCCGGGATGTATTTTGCAGGCGAGTAAACAGGTCATTCATGTGTTTTTCAAGCACGTGATGTTTATTGGCATGGGAGACCAGAGACAACCTGGCACAGCATACCATTACTCCCCAGAGAGACATCAATATCGCTTGCTGAGAGAGCTGAGAGTTTCCACTGATTTTGCAGGCAAGCGTTTCGAGCGTGGATGTAACCACGTTCAGCTCAATGAGCTCACCCAGTTTCGCCAGTGCCCACATCAGGTTGGCAATATGCTGAGGAATAAAGTGGTCTTTCTGTGCGTTTACGTGGGGCAACAGCTCGGCCACGGCCTGTTTGAGCCCTGTTGTCTGCTCCTGCCCGTTGTCCACCAGTTTTGCTATGGCCCACATCAGGTTGGCGATTTCCTGTGGTTTAAAGTCAGCTTGCTGTACGTTCACGTGGAGTAACAGTGAGGCCAGAGCTTCTTTAAGAAGCTCTGGTGCCCACTCCCCGTTGTCCACCAGTTTCGCCATGGCCCACAGCAGGTTGGCAATACCCTGTGGTTTAAAGTTAGCTTTCTGTGCCTTCACGAGGGACAACAGCGCGCCCACGGCTGCTTTGAGCTCTGGTGTCTGCTCCTGCCCGTTCTCCACCAGTTTTGCCATGGCCCACAACAGGTTGGCGATACCCTGGGCATTAAATTGGTCTTTCTGTACGTTCACCTGGGGTAACAGCGCGGCCAGGGTCTCATTGAACTCTGGTATCCGCTCCTGCCCGCTTTCCACCAGTTTCGCCAAGGCCCACAGCAGGTTGGTGAAATTCTGAGGATTAAATTGGTCTTTCTGTGCGTTCATGCACGGTAACAGAGCAGCCACAGCCTCTTTGAGCCCTGGTGTCCGCGCCTGCCCATTCTCCACTAGCTTCGCTATGGCCCACAGCAGGCTGGCGATTTCCCGTGGTTTAAAGTCAGTTTGATGTAGTACGTTCACTTGGAGTAACAGTGAGGCCAGAGCTTCTTTAAGAAGCTCTGGTGTCCACTCCCCGTTGTCCACCAGTTTCGCCATGGCCCACAGCAGGTTGGCGATATGCTGAGGAAGAAACTGGTTTTTCTGTGCATTTACATGGGGCAACAGCGCGGCCACTGCTTCTTTGAGCTCTGGTGTCTGCTCCTGACCGTTGATCACCAGTTTCGCCATGGCCCACAGCAGGTTGGCGATGTGCTGTGGTTTAAAGTTACCTTTCTGCGCATTCACGCGGGGCAACAGCGTGGCCACGGCTTCGTTGAGCTCTGGTGTCTGCTCCAGCCCGGTGTCTATCAGTTTCGCCATAGCCCACAGCAGGTTGGCGATTTCTTGTGGGTTAAAGTTAGCTTTCTGTGCATTCACTTGGGGCCACAACGCAGCCAGGGCCTCTTTGAGCTCTGGTGTCCACTCTTGCCCGTTGTCCACCAGTTTCGCCATGGCCCACAGCAGGTTAGCGATATGCTGAGGAATAAATTGGTCTTTCTGTACGCTCACATGGGACAACAGCGCGGCCACGGCCTGTTTGAGCCCTGGTGTCAGCTCCTGCCCGTTGTCCAACAGTTTTGCGATGGCCCATAGCAGGTTGGCGATTCCCCTGGCATCAATATTCCTGGCTTCAGGTTTTTGGTTGCACTTAAATGTTATTGCATTAAGCAGGGTTGACAATAAGTGAGCTTGAGTAAGTTTAATACGCTCATTCATGGGTTTATGAAGGGTAAAAACACCTGCTGAAGTAAATGAATGAAGTGTGGTCGTCAGGCTTCGCCAATTCCAGCTCCGTGTTGCGGTGAAATTTTGCAGCAGACGTATCAGCTGGCTTTGTTCAGCTCGATTTAACGGTCTTTTAGCAGCTGACGTGTATTTTTTAATTGAACTGGCATATTGACCGTGATTTCTCCCATCATAGCGATGACCGAAATGATCTGATTTACTCACCAGATCATCCATTATTTCCTGTTTAATGAGGGCATTAAAATCTTGCGCAGGGTTTACTGAACGACGCTGTAGATGTTGAGAAGAGCATGCGGCAGAAGAATGGTAAAATTCATTACGCTTCGGGGTAGAGCGGGGGGGATTATCCCACTGTCTGACAGTACTCTGTCTATATTGAGCGCGCCTTGAAGAAGCAGCCCGGTTATCCGACTGGATGTCATCATTACCTGGTCTTGCGTATTTACCACTGATACCAGCAGAGCTTCTATCCATAATTATATTTCATCAATTCATGAAAATATAAAAAGCAGACTGCGGTTCTGTTCAGAAGTTCATTTTGCTTAAAAGTTTATAATTTTGCTTCCTTTTTCCATTTTCTGGCATCCTCGCTGCGGGCGCTATTCTCGGTCAGCCTCCTAGCCTGGTCTTTATTTGATCAATACATAGTTTTATTGAATCCTGATTGGAGTTGATTGCGGAAGTCGGATTGAGGTTTTGAAATGATTGTCTGGTAATGGGGGACGACCGGACATGCTCTGCCAAGCCAATTGGCGGCCATGGCAATGCTGCGTTGATCCTCTTCATTATATTGGGATGTATTTTGCACGCGAGTAAACAGGTCACCCATGTGCTTTTCAAGCACGTGATTTTTATTGGCATTGGCGACCAGAGACAACCTGGTACAACATACCATCACTCCCCAGAGGGACATCATTATCGTTTGCTGAGAGAACTGTGAGTTTTCACTGATGCAGACAAGCGTTTCAAACGTGGATGTAACCACATTCAGCTCAACGAGCTCACCCAGTTTCGCCAGGGCCCACATCAGGTTGGCGATATGCTGAGGAGTAAAGTGGTCTTTATGTGCTTTTACGTGGGGCAACAGCGCTGCCATGGCCTTTTTGAGCTCTGATATCAGCTCCTGCCCGTTGTCCACCAGTTTTGCCATGGCCCACAGCAGGTTGGCGATATGCTGAGGAGTAAACTGGTCTTTTTGTGCGTTCACGTAAGGTAATAGTACGGCCACAGCTTCTTTAAGCTTTGCTGTCCAATGCTCGTTGTCCATCAGTTTCGCCATGGCCCACAGCAGGTTGGTGATACCCTGTGGTTTAAAGTTAGCTTTCTGTGCCTTCACGAGGGACAACAGCGCGGCCACGGCTTCTTTGAGCCCTGATGTCTGCTCCTGCCCGTTCTCCACCAGTTTTGCCATGGCCCACAACAGGTTGGCGATACCCTGTGGTTGAAAGTTAGCTTTCTGTGCTTTCACGTGGGGCAACAGCGTGGTCACCGCCTTGTTGAGCGCCGGTGTCCACTCCTGCCCGTTGTCCACCAGCTTTGCCATGGCCCACAGCAGGTTGGCGATATGCTGAGGAATAAATTGGTCTGTCTGTTCGTGAATATGCGGCAACAACGCGGCCACTGTGTCGTTGACACTCTGGTGTCTGCTTCTGCCCGTTGTCCACCAGCTTCGCCATGGCCCAAAGAAGGTTGACGATTCCCCGGGCATCAATATCCCGGGCTTGGGATTTTTGGTGGCACTTGAATATTATTGCATCAAGCAGATTGGACAGTAAGGCAGCTTGAGTAAGCGTGACCTGCTTATCCATGGGATTATGGGGGGTAAAAACACCCGCTGAAGTCAATGAATTAATTGTTGTCGTCAGGCTTCGCCAACCCCATCGCCGTGTTATTGTAAAATTTTGCAGTAATCCTATCAGCTGGTTTTGTTCAGCCCGATTTAACGGTCTTTTAGCAGCTGACGTGTATCTTTTAATTGAATTGGCATATTGACCGTGATCTCTCCCATCATAGCGATGACCGAAACGCTCAGATCTACTGTTCAGACCAGCCATTATTTCCTGTTTGATAAGGTTAATAAAATCTTGAGCGGGGTTTACTGAACGACGCTGTAGATGTTGAGGAGAGCATGCGCCAGAAGAATGGTAAAATTCATTACGCCCCGGGGTAGAGCGGGGGGGATTATCCCACAGTCTGACTGTACTCTGTCTATATTGCGCGCGCCTTGAACAAGCAGCCCGGTTATCCGGTTGGATGTCATCATTACCGGGTCTTGCGTATCTACGACTGATACCAGCAGAGCTTCTATTCATAATTATATTTCATTAATTCATGAGAATATAAAACGCAGACTGCGGTTCTGTTCAGAAGTTCATTTTGCTGAAATTGTCTATAGACGATCCTGTGGTGGTATGTCTAACCTGGTCTTTATTTGATTAATGCATAGTTTCATTAAATACTGGCTGCAAAACCGGTTGACTGGGTACGTGGCCCGTAACTGCGACAAATCTTCATAGAATCTCCATAACCATTTGATTGCATCAAGAAAAAATGAATTTTCTTACGAAAGACCCAGATCGCAGTTTGATAAAACGATCGTTACACCAAATGGAAAAAACCTTTACCACTGGTGATTAACGCCTGTCTGCTGTCAGGAGCTTTTGGATTTGGCGCGCTCAAAATGGCTGATATGTCAGATATCGAGCTGAGCCAGTTACGGTCAATTCGGGAAGACTTTATTCGTATTGATACTCTGTGTGCGGCTAATGATATTGTCAGCAACCATATTCATTCACGGCCGATTTTCAAACAGTCGAATCTCATGAACGAAAAGGTACTGGCAGATGCACACGGGCAAAATTCGCAACCACCGATAGCACTATTCAGTCACGCTATTCCAAAAAGTACCTGGGCAAAGGGCGAGGTATATCGCTTTACAACTTACTCGCCAATCATGTCGCCGTTAACGCCAAGAATATCGGCCTGAATGAGTATGAAGGCCACTCCCTGTACGACATGATCTACAACAACAAAACCGATATTGATATCCATATGATGACAAGTGATAACCATTCGTTGAACAAGCTGAATTTTGTGGCACTGGACTCTATAGATGTAGTGACCATCTCCGGGGTTTTACAACGTAGTACGCCCACCTTCATCAGGCTTTTGATGGCTCTTAAATCCAGCTCAACATGCCACCGGGCCAGATAAAGGCTGACAATTTCTGACCGTGGATATTGTTCAGAATCCAACGGCGTAGTGACGATAATGCGTTTTTTATTTTTGATCACCCTGATTGTCAGTTCATCAGGCACCCAATGATCCTAGTACTCACGGCTCATCCAGTCTGGGCGTGCCGGTTTGGTCAGGTGGATTAGCCCGTCTTTCTTCTACAGCTTCTGGTCACATTGCCTGAAGTCTACATGTCGGGCTCTATTTTTCTCACAGACCGCATCAATGTCGCCTATCTGGAGCAGCGCGAGTAGAAAGTAATTTTCAAAAATGGTATCACCCAGAACGATGTCACCGGCTTTAAGCTGTCCCACCAGTTGCCTGAATAGCGTGACTTCGCCAGTTTGTTTGCCTTTGTAGGGAGCGACCGCGTAGGCCAGTAGAGCACCACTGCCTACTGCCGTGAGAGCTTCTATTCTCAGGAGCGGATTTCCAACCTCTTTTTTTGCGAACCATATTGAGGGTACGTTTTCTGATTCTCGGCTGTGTCTGGCATGGAGAGCGTCGAGCCATCGACAATGACGACTCTGCGATTAAACCAGAGCCACGACTCCAGGCTGGCACTACCGAGGTTATTACCGGATTGAGTCAGGAGTGTCATGAGACTCTCTTCCGTGAGGCGCTGCCTTGCATTGCAGTAGCTACTGCTGCCGGTTTTATTGGGTTCGCGTCCCATGGCTATCTGATCTCGTGTATCAGCGATCAGGGTATTACGGAAGGACTTATTCTAACTGGCCACCTGGTGCATAAACAGACTGAGAGTCTTTAATGGCGGGAAGGCCCTGACTCTTCCGCCTGTATACTGTAGCTGAAAATTCCCAAGGTTCTCTTTGGTTAGTACGTCTGAGAACCTGTCACACCCCGCCAAAGCGAATTGGCGGAGTAGTTCGTCTGCGAGGCGGAGGTATTCTGGGCTAAACTTGGTCATGGCTCACTCGAGGAGAGTTTGAATACTCATGACTTTTATAATCGTTTTTATTCTTGAGCAAGCCTTGGTATTTCAGGGGTGAAGGCTTAAGTCAGTGCCATTGCCATTGAAGTATATCTACATAGTGCCTGTCAGAAAACCCATCAATTTTAGTCATCAGCTCAGTCGGTCATCAGGCAGTCAGCAAGATTTGATCGTACAGCCAATTATTTCTTGCCATATCTGACAGGTATGTTTAAAAATCACACAAAAACCTTATTCTGCTGGTATACAGAAGCCTCATGCTCCGCATGATTGTGAGAGTAGACGTCAATCGGTCCGTCGATAACTACTGCCGATCCCGTTCCAGCAGGATTTTACCCAACCGGTTCAGGTTGCTGCCCAGGACAGCGAGGGCGACATAGCGCTTGAAGGCGTCAATCCCTTTATCCGGACACTTGTCGAGGCCATGCGCCTCCAGTGCGTTGATATCCGACTCAACAGCAGAGTGTTTACGTTTTGCCCGGACAAATTCCGGGTGTGACTCCCGTTTCTTATCCTTTGCCGAGAGTTTTCCCTTCTTGGGGAGCACCGCCCGGTCCAGAAGGGTTTCCAGTTTTTCAAGTTTTGCCTTCTCGGCCACGGGAGCCGCTACCTGGTCATCGGTTTGTTTTTCCATCACCTGCTGATGCAGGGTAAAACCAAACTGATCCTGCAGAACGCAAACACGCAGACCAAGCTCTACAAGAACCCCGGCCTTACATTTGCTGATCCACTCGGTATGGGGCTCAAAAAGCGAAAACACTTTCTCGGCATGAGGAATGGCTTCATGTTCAACCACCCGGCGATAAATCAAGTAAACTGGTGCCTTGCATGAAGTATCCAGTAGTGGAGGTTCTCAAGCCTTGCCTCATCAGAGTGGCGCTTTGCCAGCACCGACTGTGTGAGTTCCGCCTTGCGTATGATCTTGAGGCTGTACTTCAGGTATTCCGCGTGCGCCATCTCAATATCATGCTGGCGCAGGCTTCGTTTGGTCTCGCAGTCCGCTGTGGAGTGCTTCAGGTTCCGCACTTTGTGATAGCACTTCATGTGCTGTCTCTTCAAGTAGTCATGCTGCCGCCATAAAGGCTCTTTGTCGTCACAGGCTAACGCCGATGCAAACTCAATGATTTTACGGCAAGCGTCGCTCAGGAGGCTGATGTCAGTAGGGAAGTGAACGTTAGTCTTGACGACAAACGAATCGGCACGGCCATGTAGCGGCTCATCTTTTTTTTAACCAGCTGGTGACCGGCAGCCACCACGACCTGGTTGACCTGATCCAGTATCTCTGGCGTGAACAGGCTGATGTTATCCTGCAGTGTCTGGATGTGGTAGGAATGTGTGCAATATGGCCCGTGCCCGAGCATTTTCCGTAACGTGCCATGTTCATTGGCCAGCTCCTGCAGCCGGTCGTAGTCGCAGTTGGTGACAAGGCGCAACGTGCCGAAAACCAGTACTTTCCAGAGGTCCATGCCAGGGCGACCATTGTTCCGATTTGCGGGTATCATGGTTTCAAGTACCCGAAAAACCTGATTTCGCAGCTCCAGATCGGTCCAGATATGCTGCAAAGCCCGGAGCAGGCGGGGAATGTCGTCTCTCGACTTGGGGTTGAATGTGATGGCGGAGATATCGACCTCGCCCAACTGCATTTGTGGGTTGATGGCTTGACGCATAAGCTCAGAAATAGCCTGTTTGGAAAATCTTCAAATGATATATATGGCTTCAGGTCACTGTTTTCATAGTGTTAGGGTTTCCGGACAGGCACTACATAGTTCAATAATATGCGTTTTAATTTTCATAAAAATGAAATCAAAGCAAGAAGAATTTAATGTTTTAATCTTGAAAGTATACGTATATGTACGTATAGTGCACATAGCTATTTATCGATATGCAATCAAACCTTTATGTCTAAGAAGGGGAGATAACCAGAGTGCGGTATTGTGTGACCAGCAGGGAAAAACCATGAGACCTCTCATATCCAGTAGCTTCAAGATCTATAAGTATAAAGACCTGTAAGGCGTCATACACATTCATTGTTTATTTAAAAAAAGTGAGCAAGATGACTTATGTAGTTAAAAAGGATTGCGTTCATTGTCGTTTCACTGACTGTGTGGATGTATGCCCTGTTGAGGCTTTCCATCAAGCTCCAACTTTTCTGGTTATTAACCCTGAAGTTTGTATTGATTGTGGTGTTTGTGAACCTGAGTGTCCAATTGATGCGATAAAAGCAGATTCCGACTTATCTGACGACGAAATCGAATGTTTAGGGTGGAATTTAGAGCAGTCTACGATCTTGCCAGTCATTGCTGAAAGCCAAGAGCCTTTGGTGTAGCACGCTCTACTGATAAATACCCGTTTTTTACCGATCTATTTAATTTTAGAGGGACTTGAAATGAATACGTCTACAACTTCTTCTGCGGCGCAAAGTTTGATGAAAATCATCGCGGATATTAAAAAACTACCAGTTGACACGATAGAGCTTAGTGATAGTGATGATTTTATTACTAAATACAATTTAGATAGCCTTGATTCGGTATCACTTACCGTGCAAATCAGTTCTGAGCTCGGTGTTAATTTTGGTGAGTCAATGGATGATATTGATGCACTAGCCTCGTTTGGAACGCTTGTTGAACTTATTGAAAGCAGAACGGTGTAGTTGGAGATAAAGATGTCTACTGCAGTAGCGTTACCCCAACGCATTCAATATTGGGCAGCTTATCACGGTGATCGATTAGCCGTTGACGACGGTAGGTGCAAGCTTTCCTACTGTGAACTAGGCAAGAAAGTATCTTCGCTGGCAAAGGCGTTAAATGCTCGAGGAGTACTGCCCGGTGATCGGGTTCTTATTCACATTCAAAAGTCTTGTGATGCCGTAGTTGCACTTCTCGCGACACTCTCTTTAGGTGCGGCTTATGTCCCTTTAGATACGAAATCTCCCAAAGACCGCATTTTATCTATCGTCAAAGATGCAAAGCCAAGCTTGATTCTTTATGCATCCGCTGAACCGCTGTGCGATACAGTCGAAAACTATACAATCTTAGATATGTGTCATGTTGAGGATGTGGAAAACTATCAAGTTGATGACTGGTCTTTTTGTCCTGAAAATGATGCGTACGTACTTTATACATCCGGTTCTACTGGCGTCCCAAATGGTGTGCGAATAAGTCATCGTGCCATGATTGATTTCTTTAATGCGGTTAACGTCTATATGGGTGTGGAACAACGTTCTCGTTGTTTAAATACCTCAGCGATGTATTTTGACGTATCGGTTGTTGATACGCTGCTTCCACTCTATCAGGGAGCGTCGGTTTGGCTGAGTCCCGAATTTCCCATGCCATTACGGATAATCGAATTAATTGAGCAGGAACAAATTACGCATCTTTGCGGAGTAGGTTCGACACAAACCGTTTTAACGTCAACGCCAGGTTTTGAACAGCGTTCTTGGCCACAATTAAAAACCATCATGACAGGTGCGGAAGTACTTAATCCAAAAACCATGCAGCAATGGATAGATGTGGCACCGAATGTACATATTTTAAATGGGTATGGACCGACTGAAGCAACATGTGTCTGTACAGTGTTTACCATAAACGCAGCAAACGTGGATAAATATGAGGCTTACCCCATTGGCTCGCCCTTAGCGGGTATCTCTGTATTGATCGATGAGAGCAATGACAGCGAATCAGAACAAGGTGAACTTTGGATTGCAGGCAGTCAGCTTTTGACTGGCTACCTCAACCGTCCAGACCTTAATGAAAATCGTATCGTCGTTGTCAATGGCACACGCTATTACCGTACTGGTGATTTAGTCGAGCGTGATGATCAGGGAAAGCTTATCTTTCTTGGTCGATGCGACGACCAAGTTAAGGTCAGGGGATATCGAATACATCTTGATGATGTAGCGACACCGTTTCGAAACCAGAAAGAGATCAGTGATGCGGTGGCAGTCAACATTAAACACGATCAATTAGGGGAGTGTTTAGTCATTGTCGTGAACACGAATTCGTCATCGGATCGATGGGCAGCGGTATTTGAATCGGCCAAAAGCCTTTTGCCTCCGTATATGCGTCCTAAATTTTGGTTTTCCGCCGCTGAGTTTCCATTAAAACCTTCGGGCAAGGTGGATGCAAAGCTTTTGCGTCAAATTGCCGCTTCCCAAGCTTTAACGTTAAGTCAGAATACTAATATTAATGCCTTGACTCTCGAATCATCAGAGGTGGTGAGTGATGTCTGATGTTTACTGGGGAAAAGATATTCACCCTCCTGTTTTTTGGCTGGATAGCCGATTTAAAACTCTTAGCAAAAAACTGGGTGACTGCTTCAGCCTTATTAATGAACGTAGTCAGGCCGCGTTAAATGCAGGAGGTTCCCTGGATTTTAAGGGTTACATAAGATTGCTTGATGAAAGGGGGTTGTCTGGGCTTAGGTACTCAGTTGCACAAGGCGGCACAGACGATGGGCTCTGGTCTCAAGCATTGTTTGCAGAGCGACTTGGTCATGTCATTTCGGGAGCGGTAGGTATGGGGCTCACAATTCATTATGACATGGTGGCCCCCGTCATCGCGGCCCATGGTAATACCGCTTGTCAGCAACGCTTTTTAAAGCCAGCTCTTAGAGGGGAATTGCTCTTCAGTCATGCCGTTTCCGAAGCGTCAGCGGGATCTGATTTTAGTAACATTTCCTGCACAGCTCAGCGCCACAAAGGTGGCTGGCTGCTCAACGGTACGAAGACAATGATTTCGCTCGCGACTGCCGCTGATGTTCATTTTGTTCTCGCAAGGCTCCCTGAAAAAAAAGCACCATTTCATATGGTGATCTTGCTTGTGCCGTCAAGCTTGAAAGGTGTGTCCGTTGGGCCTGAGCAAGCAACTATGGGTAATAAAGGCTGTCCTGTTGCTGATATTCATTTAGACAATGTATGGGTAGATGACGATTGTAGGCTAGGCGCACAGGGCCTAGGTTTTGTAATTCAGCTACAGCAATTTGTTCAAGAGAGGATCGTGTCTTCCCTTCGAGCCAATGCCGCAGCCCGGCGTGGGCTAGACAGATTGATCTCGCATACGCAAGAGCGGTTGGTTGCTGATCAAAGGCTGATTGATCGTGACAGCTGGCAACACAAAATTGCTGACCTGGAAAGTGACTGGGCAAAATGTCGGGCGTTGACCTATCAGGCGCTAGAAGCATGGGCAGAAGGTTTACCGTATGAAAGCCTTTCATCAGCCAGCAAATTGCTTTCTTCGCGCTTGGTTCGTCGTGTCGCTCGAACTGCGCTTCATGCGGGTGGTGTTAATCATTATCAACAGCAATCCGAACTGGCGCAGTTATATACCGATTCTCGTTTATTTTCCATTTCGACAGGCTCTGATGAAATGATGCTGACCAGCTTGATCGCTAGCGAAAAATTTGCGCAAACGATACGAGGAGAGCAGCGATGATGTTTGACGTGGATAGGCAATATAAAGAGAAGCTGGATGCTTGGTTTCAGCGCCAGATACTGGCGCAGTTAGAGCATTGGCAACAATATGCGCGACCGCAAGTCCGTAAATTGATTACCTCCTTGAATGAGCACCAACTTCTTACGTCAGGTTGGCCTGCGCCATGGGGCAACAACGACATTAGCCAACAATTGTATCTTCACTATTGTATTGCACAGCAACCCATTGGTGGATTGGGTCTGTGTTTGGCATCTCACCTTGATATTGGGGGGCGACTCCTTCAGCGATATGGCACAAATCAGCAGCAAGTGGCATGGCTACCTAAAGCATTGACTGGCGAATGTCTGCTGGCGCTCGCTATGACTGAGCGCAACGCTGGAAGCGATCTTCAAGGCATTGAAACCTTTGCTCAAAAAACGGAATCAGGGTGGAGTCTGACAGGGCACAAGGCAAGTATTACCAATGGTGCAGATGCTGATTTAGCGATAGTGCTGGCGCGAATTCAAGCTGGGCGCTCACCTTTATCCTATGCGCTGTTTTTAGTCCCTCTAAATAGCCCAGGTGTAGACCGACATGATCACTATGACTTATTGGGGTATGAGGGATGCTTGGGTGGGTTCGATCTCAACAATGTTGAGTTGCCCGTGGATGCAATGATTGGTCTACCCGGTCAAGGGTTAATCACGCTGCTCAAGCACTTGGACTTTGAGCGACTTTTGATTTCTGCACGTATTGCGGGTTACGGGAAGTTTCTCCTAGAACAACAGTTAACTGAACTGAAAAAACGGAAAACGTTTGGAAAGCCGTTGATTGATCGTCAGGCCGCAGCTTTTGATCATGCTCATCTTTGGGCTGAGTGGGCGGGTTTTCAAGCGCAGGCCGAGCAGTTAGCAAAAGTGCTCCAAGCTGGGAAAACAGCCACCCGAGAAACCGCCATGCTCAAGCTCAATGGCAGCCGATTATTAGTACAAACGGCTGACCGATTTCTCCAGTGGAGTGGTGGGCGCGGTTACATGGAAAGCCACGCAGCCGCCCGCGCGTATTGTGAGTCCCCGGGGCTGGGGCTGGCTGGCGGTAGTGAAGAAACACTGATTGGAGTAATCGCACGAGACTACCTCTGAAGGACATTTTCCCATGATGTATAACAACAATAAAAAAGACATTGAGTTATTCGATCTGCCAGATTTCCAAGATCAGGATTTTCAGTGCAACCCGTATCCATACTATGCCGCAGCTCGCAAAGAACACCCGGTTTTCTGGTCCCCGCGGCACAGACAGTACTTTGTATTGAGCGCTGACGCATTACACCATGTCATGGTTAAGCGTGATTTCATCGTGGATACACCATTCCGAGCATCCCGCATCCTGTTTGGGCGCACGGTCATGGATGTTGATGGTGAGGAGCATACGCGATTACGTTCTATCATCAATGGCAGTTTTGTTCCCGCTCGTTATGATGACTATGTTGAAAATATTGTTAGACCCGTTATTCAGGAGCAGTTGGCTCCCCTTCGGGCGAAAAATGGCGGAGATTTTATTGGAGAATTTGCTAACCACATTCCCACCAAAGTGATGTCGCAAATCATCGGTATTCCTGTACAAGATTACCGAGAGTTTTTCGAGCTCACTTTACCGATAATTCGATACTTAGACGTAGCAAACCGCGAAACCCTTGTTGCTGCTAAAGCGTCAATGACAATTTTGAAAAAAATGGTCATTACATTATGTGATCAGCAGCGCTCTGAACCCGATAACAGTGTTATCGGCGGTTTGATTCAGGCCCAGCGAGATGGTGCCTCGATTAGTGACGATGAAATTATTCGCCAGATTGGGCTATTGATTCCCGCTGCAATAGATACGACGAATCGGCTGATTGGTAACGCACTGTACTTACTTACCCAAAATCCCGAATGGCAAGCGCGATTGCGTGAACAACATGCTCTACTGCCCGCTTTTGTAGAGGAAGTAATGCGTTTTGAGCCACCGATCCACTCCAGTGTAAGAATCTGCAAAAAATCGGTTTCTGTGCTCGGTGTAGAACTTGAACAAGGAGCCCTGCTGAATATCAACTTTGCTGCGGCTAACCGGGATGAAAGTCGATTTGATAATCCAAACGAGTTCAATCCGCTACGAGCCAATGTGAAAAGACATTTCAGTTTTGGCGGCGGGAAACATCAGTGCATGGGTCGTCTTCTGGCTACCCGCGAAGTCATCGAGGTGCTTCAGGCAGTTCTGGCCGATGCGCGCCAACTTACATTTGCATCGGGCTACTCACCAGCCATCGAAGGTGTGGCGTTCCGCTCACCTGCACAATTACATTTACAGTGGAAGTAACGGTATGATCGCCACGAAAGAAATCACACAGCATAAAAGCCGCATCACAGGGAAATCTTGGCAAACGTTGAACAGCGTTTACTATGATTGTCACGTCGTTTCTCTGGCTCAGATATTACCTAAAGAACTGTACTATCCGTGGTTGACTCTGACTGCATTGCCTTTCATTGAATCTCAATGGCGTGGTTTAAGTTGTCGCAATGCTCTGGACTCGGAGCACAAGCGGGATGAGGTGCTGTTTGATCAGATGGGTCTTTCTAAGCAACTCGTTCCGATCACTGGGGATTTGGAACAACAAATTCGATCTACGGTAGAAGAGCAGGGATACTGTATCTGCCGTGTTGATAGCTACTATCACGAGCATTTTGATGAGTTTTACCTCAAGGAACACCGTACTAATGGTCACAAAGTAACAGTGATCGATTGGGACGACGAATATTATTACGGCATTGATAACTTGGGTATTAAAACTTTGGTCATGGCTTTTCGCCGTGACTGGTTTATTGAAAGTATCCGTTCAAACCTGTTCCATGTCTATGAGAAAGAGGACACATTTTATTACCTGCCGGATGACAGTATTACGTCGGCAATGACGCTGTTATCCAACCATCAAACGAGAGTGGTAAACGCCATTACTCATTGGGCCACACATCGAAAAGCGAATGCGGATGCATTTGATACGTATTTTTCACAGTTTTCAGACGATCTTGAAGCAGGCATGCCGCGCACTTATGCCCAAGTACATAATTCTTACACAACGGCCTTAATGATAGAAACTGCTTACACGGCAATTTTGGAAAGTTGGGAATATGATCCAATGCCATGGCAACGGGTGTTGCCTGATTCCCAAGAGGTGTTCGAAGCACTGTCTATCTGTGTAAAAGCTTGGCGAATGTTCAAGATGCAATGTAAAAGCCGTGATGTCAGTGTTGCTGTCTCGGACAAGCAATTGCTCACCATATTGAATCAAGTGGTTGAGAGAGAAAATCAGCTTTCAGCCTTAGTACAGCAATCTATAAAAACACTCACAGAGCTTGTTTAACCCTCTAATTAAATTGGAATTAATTGAGAATGTACACGCAGACCGAATACATGATCTCCCAATTGGCTAAATGCCCACTGGATGAATGGTTAGCAGAACTGCTAAAGCAGCCTGAGCAAGTATGGCAGAGCTTGCATGCCAATTTTGGCTTCCGCCATCAACTTTATGCGTATGGTAAACAACTGTGTGATATTGCACAAAAACTTCAAAACCCAGACGACGCTGAATCGAAACAGGCAGCGTTGACCGAGATTCACCGAACGCTTGAGCTGATATATAACCAAGACTTTGTCGTTCCTAGCTACGAAAACCTGAACACCGATACACAGCCGCTAATTCGTGATTTGGCAGCGCAACTTGAAGCCGCAATGCTCTCGGCAGAGCATACGCTGATAGATTTAGAGCTGATCAACGCGTACCCAAAAAACGGTGCTGAATACGTAAAGTGGTTGCAACGTTTGATCAGTCAGCATCCCTCTAGTGTTCACTCAGTATACAATGAGTACCTTTCTAACCATGCCGGACCGGATGAGCTTGCCTACTATTTTGCTCAAGAGACGACGCTAGACCCCCGATTTGATGACATTCTTGCGTTGATGCAAATTGGAAATCAGGTGGATGTAAAGCTAGAAATTGCTCAAAACTACTGGGATGAGATGGGTAATGGTAACCTTCACGAAGTCCACAGTCGCTTGTTCGCGCAAGCCTTGAACGATTTATCTATCACACCGAGTTATGTTCGTGAGCATATTCTGCCAGGTGCCCGAATCTCGGGTAATTTATCGGCTTGCTTAGCGCTGTCTCGGCGGCACTACTATAAAGCAATTGGTTATTTTGGGGTGACAGAGTACCTTGCTCCGCGTCGATTCAAGCACGTCGTTAAAGCTTGGAAGCGGAACGGTTTGCCGGAAGTCGGTATTGTCTATCACGAGTTACATATCGGCATTGACACCGTCCACGCGAAAGCTTGGCTTAATAAAGTTATTGCCCCACTTATCGACCGTGACCCGCGGTTAGGTAGAGAAATAGCGCTTGGCGCGCTTATTCGGATGAACAGCTCACAGCGATATCTGGATCAGTTGCTTGAAAAGTTTGATACCAAAGGCATTCCCCGCCACATCGGTCAGGCGACAGCCTAGATTACCGTTGAATGATGTTGGCGGGCTTTACAAGTCGGCTGAGACTTCGTCGTTTTTATTAGTCTTAAGGAGTAAGCATGAAACCTATTCATATCGCGTTGGCAGTCACCGAGCTTAATGCATCCATTGCTGAATATACTCATCGTTTAGGCGTAGAGCCAGTATGTGTTGTTCCGG
This sequence comes from Endozoicomonas sp. ALC013, assembly GCF_049310205.1. NCBI lineage: Bacteria > Pseudomonadati > Pseudomonadota > Gammaproteobacteria > Oceanospirillales > Endozoicomonadaceae > Endozoicomonas > Endozoicomonas sp. ALC013. The sequence continues at coordinate 32,565 of NZ_JBLYNS010000001.1, forward strand.
GAAGGTACGCCTTGTGGCGGACTGCACAATTGAATTTCTCTATCAATGAAAAGCCTGAGATAGCGGGGCAGTTACGGCACCTTGGTTTTGAGGATCCCAACGCGCCAAACCTGACAGAATCACACGACTGCAATGGCATTATGTGGGAAAGATTTACCGCCGAGCAGCAACGTGACGAAATCTTTTCCTATTGGCCTAATGCAGACTATCCGGAATCGAAGCTATGAGTCTCTCGCAGATCTTTGGGAATAGGTTGGCGGCGTCAACCACTGTGTTAGCAGTGTTAAGTGGTTTGGCGGTAATGCTTATCTGGTCGGGGTGGATTGTGTTTTCCAGATTAGGTTTGCAATCAACGCTGACAGCCTCCGATATGACGCTGTTGCGGTTTGGAACAGCTGCGCTGTGCACGCTGCCACTGGCGATCAGGTACCCATGGAAACGCGTAAAAATGTACCGCGTGCTAATAGTGGGCTTGGGGTGTGGATTTCCTTATACCTTACTAAGCTTCTATGGCTTAGCATTGAATCCCGCAGCTTATGCAGGTGTGATCGTTAACGGTTCTTTGCCTATTGTAAGCGGCATTCTTTGTTGGATATTACTGAAAGAAAAGCCCTCGCTGGCTATGGCTGTTACAGTTGTCTTGCTGGCGATTGCAAACGCTCTACTGTGGTACAACACACATGAAACTGAGTTTTATGCAGGTGGTGTTGTTTTGCTGTTTAGTGCAGCATGGGTTTTAGCAATTTATATGTTGGCGGTAAAAGTCTGGAAAGTGGCGTTGAGTGATATTATTGTGTGGGTACCTTGGTCGAACACGCTACTGTTTATTCCGCTATGGGTATTCATGCCCTCGCAATTAATTCACGCGAGCATTGGCGAAATTGGGTTTCAAATGCTTTATCAGGGTGTTGTTGTCAGTTTGGGAGGGCTACTGCTTTTTTCATATGCGATAAAAGTGCTTGGGCCGATGACAAGCAGTCTGTTTATGGCATTCGTGCCGGTGGTGACGGCAATATTGGCTATCCCTATTCTTGGCGAGTTACCCGTAGGGATGCAATGGGGAGGCGTGATATTGTGCTCTGTTGCACTGTTGGGACATCAGTTTAAATGGTTCACCTGAAATTCCCGCTGACCACTTATGCATGTTGACTCAATAGTGATGTTAAGCAGTAGTTATGGACACCTTCATAAGAGACTAAAATCACTCTGTGAGGTGACCAATGAATACCAAGAAAAAAAGAAAATTTCATTTTCCTGAATTCAAAGCTGAAGCATTGAAACTGGCTGAGAAAACAGGTGCGCCCTTTGCTGCAAAAGAGCTTGGCCTGAAAGAATCTCAACTTTATACATGGCGTACCGCTGCCAACCGCAAAAAGACAGTCAGTGAACGAGAGTCTGCATTAGCTACCGAAATCAAGCGGCAGTTAGCTGAGCAAGCAGAGGAGCTTGAAATCCTAAAAACTCCCAACGGGATTCATCTCTTCCCTGTGAAATAGAAACTCTTTGAACAGCTACACTGCTTTTTACGCTGAAGGGAGCGGCCGTCCGCCTATTGGTGGTCTACCTCGTGCGTATTCTGGTAACAATGAACACTCATTCTGGAGTATCGGGTTTTGGCCTGCAAATTGCTAATTAAAAGGGGGGGCGCAAACCCCCATAAAGCACCATTTGAATCTCCTTTATGGGTTAGTTCATTTTAACGGTCGTTTTTTCAGACCGTGGTACGGAGGTTCGACCAACCTCTGTACCTCCCACCAAATCGTGCAATTTTGCCGTCTAACTTTTTATCGTCTACTTTTCTTCTTTAGTGTTGAGATCAGCAGACGACTTTGACCGATAGCATGAAAATTGGCTACGCTCGTATTAGTACTTCAGATCAGAATCTGAATTCGCAAATTGATGCGCTGAGAAAAGCTGGTTGCGAGAAAATTTTTCAGGATGTTGCCAGCGGAGCAAAATCAGACCGACCCGGTCTTGAAGATCTTATGAAAGCAATCCGGCCTGGTGACATGCTGGTCATTTGCAAATTGGACCGACTGGGACGATCACTCCAACATCTTGTCTCTCTGGCCAGCGAGCTGATTGAGCAGCAAATCGGCCTGATTAGCCTCAATGATCCCGTGGATACTTCGACGCCACAGGGAAGGTTAAGCTTTAATCTATTTGCGGCACTGGCTGAATTTGAACGAGAGATTATCAGGGAACGCACCCGCATCGGCCTAGAGTCTGCACGGCTGCGTGGTCGCAGAGGTGGTCGGCCTAAGGGGCTACCCGAGCGGGCGCAGAAGATCGCTTGTGCTGCAGAGACTCTATATAAAGAGGGGCAATTAACCGTTGATGAGATTGCGTCTCATCTGGGCATTTGCAAATCGACACTTTATTCCTATTTGCGGTATCGGGGAGTTCCCATAGCCGGAAAAGTTGACTGAAGGAAACTTTTTCAGTCCGAGCATTAATAAGAAATTAATAATAAGACGAAGTACAAATGGTTGCAATTCATGAAACCGCCTATCCCCGGTTGCGTTCGAGAACGACCTTCAAAGACTTGAAGGGGTCTATTTGGGAGCCCTCCCCGGACGAGCTGAAATGGATTAAGCAGGTCGTTACCAAGTCTCTGCACCGACATGTATTGTTGATCCATCTTAAAATGTTCCAGCATCTGGGGTATCACATTGCCTTCAAAGATATACCAGCTGGTTTTATACAGTACTATGGTAAGACATTGCGTAATCGATCTACCGTTGAATCCGTCAGACGTGATGCTCACAGCTCTCGTCGGTCGTTTTACATCAAGCAGATCAGGCAATATTTGGGCGTAAGGCCATTTGATACTGATCTAGCAGAACAGGCTATGGCAACATCTACTGAAACACGCCACTACCAGCAGGATATGATCAATGAAGTCATTGAGCTTCTGTTGAAAGACCGGTGTGAACTCCCGGGCTTTTCAACACTGAACAAAATGGCTATCAGTGCCCGACATAAGTTCAACAGCAACCTCTACTTAAGCTATTGGCAGAAGCTTTCAGCGAAAGGTAAAAAGCAGCTAACCGAATTGCTGGAACAGGAATCCTGGGATCGACTTAAGCCCATCAATAGAAAAGTGAGTCGCAATAGTGCTTCCGTGCTTCTCAATCAACTGCAATGGTACCAGGATATTCGGAAAAACCTTCCTGTCCTGCCGGAAATGACACCTGAAAAGTGCCGGGCATTGGAGCTTGAAGCTTGCGCCCAGAATCGATCAGATATGGAAAGCATAAAACCGGAGAAACAGGCTTTACTGCTTGCTTTGCTGTTGCGCTACCGGCACGCCCAGGTACTCGATGACATTGCCAGTATTTTTTTGAAATTGCTTCGGAGCATTCATAACAGGGCACAGACCAAACTGCAGGAGTGGCAGAAAGGCAAGACGAAGCAACAGGAAAAGCTCATTGCCCAGCTAAAAGCGGTCAGTCAGGCTTACCAGCAGGAAAGCACAAGCCCAGACCCTACTCTTGAATCCATTGGCCAAGCCCTGAAAAACAAACCTCAGGAAGTCATCAAAGCTTGCAGTGAACTGCTGGAATACTCTGATGGCAACTACCTGCCTTTCACCATTCCTTCTTACAGATACCATCGAGCCAGCCTGCTTACCGCAATGTCGTTATTCACTATGAGGACGGCCTGTAATGACTATCGACTGATACAGGCATGGCATTTTGTCAACAAGCACCAGAAGTCACGCAAAACCTGGCTGGATATGAGTGATACACAAATCAGTTGGGACTGGATACCGGCCAGAAAGTGGTGGAGGCTGGTTACCGGCACCGATAAAAAGACAAAACAAGTCGTAAAGGTACACCGGCTTTATCTGGAGCTATGCCTCCTGACTCTTGTTGCTGAAGGCCTGCAATGTGCAGATCTTTTTATTGAAAACAGTACCGAATTCAGTGACCAGCGTCTGCAGCTCATCAGTGATGATGAGTACCGGGACGGCGTGGCTGACTACTGTGATATGGTCGGTTTCCCTACTGATAAAGTCGCCTTCTGTCAGGATCTGAGACAGCGCCTGAAAGCTGTATGTCAAAAGACGGATATGGCTTTTCCAAGTAATACTCAGGCAAAGATAAAGGGTGGCGAACTGGTCATCTCTCCTATTCGTGCCGAAGAGAAACCCGCTGAACTGGAGGCTCTTGAAACGCTGATTCAAGAACGGACAGCATCAATCAATATTCTTGATTTACTGACAGAAACAGAGCAATGGCTCAATTTAAGCAGGCACTGGCGACCGCTATCAGGGCAGCAAAGCCGTATCGACAACCTTGAGGAACGCTTTGTACTGGCTCTACTCTGCTATGGCTGCAACCTGGGATCGGCTCAGCTATCACGATCAGTAAAAGGAGTCAGCCGCAAACAGATTGCCCGTATGAACCTGAAATATAGTTCAGAAGAAGGCCTGAGCCAATGCATTAAAGAGGTGATTAACGCCTACAACAAGTTTTCTTTACCCGGCTACTGGGGAACAGGGAAGAGTGCCTCAGCGGATGGTACAAAATGGGATCTGTATGAAAATAACCTGTTATCAGAATACCATGTTCGATATGGAGGATACGGCGGCATCGGGTATTACCACGTCTCTGATACCTACATTGCCTTATTCAGCCGCTTCATCCCCTGTGGAGTCTATGAAGCGATTTATATCCTGGACGCCCTGTTAGAGAACCAGTCAGATATACAACCAGACACATTGCATGCCGATACCCACGGGCAAAGCCTTGCAGTATTTGGTTTGGCACATCTGCTGGGAATAAAGCTGATGCCCCGCATCAAGAACATAAAAAGGCTGATATTTTATCGCCCTGAGGCTGGGCTAAAGGTTGATAACCTTGGTCCTTTGTTCCGGGAAACTCTGAAATGGGAACGGATTGAGGCTTGCTGGGATGATATGCTGCGAATTGCCATGTCCATCAAAGCCGGAAAGATCTCAGCATCGACCATCATCAAACGGCTCAACAGCAAAAGCCGAAAAAACTCTGTGTACTATGGGTTCAGAGAGCTGGGCCGGGCTGTAAGAACTCTTTTCCTTCTGGAGTACATTCAGGACACAGGAATGCGGAGAATGATTAACGCCGCAACCAACAAAAGCGAAAAGTTCAATGACTTCTCTGCGTTACTGTTCTTTGGTAACAAAGGCGTCATAAGGGAGAATGACCGGAGCCAGCAGGAAAAAATCATCAAATACAATCACCTGACTGCCAATATGGTCATACTTCACACAGTCGAAACTCTGAGTCGCACATTGACTGAACTACGAAAAGAAGGGCATGAAATCACGGATGAAATGCTGAGCCGCCTCTCACCGTACCGTGACCATCACATCAATCTTCTGGGGGATTACCGGCTGGATCTGCACCAAAAGGTACGACCGTTAGAATTTGATATTTTTCCTAATAAAAACAATGTAGTTACGTGAATTTTATGAAGATTTGTCTCGGTTACGGGCCAAGTACCGACTGGGATTTCAATGACCTCTAATCCTGCTTTTTTCAGCAGAGTCGATCCATTCCTGGTTTTGTAATCACCACTCACGTAATGAGACGGTCCCTGAATTTCAATCACCATGTTGTGATCTGGCAGTAACAGGTCAACCGGAGGTAATGAATTCAGACACTTTCCTTCTTCAATCTTCAAAGAGGGAATGGGTGATTGGAGTTGATTCCGGAACCCGGCTTGAGGTTTTGACCTGGTTGTCTGGTAATGGAGGACGAACGGGCAAGGTCTCCCAAGCCATCTGGCGGCCATGGCAATGACGGATTGATCCTCTTCATTATCCGGAGATGTATTTTGCAGGCGATGAAACAGGTCATCCATGGGTTTATGAGGGGTAAAAACACCTGCTGAAGTCAATGAATGAAATGTTGTCGTCAGGCTTCGCCAACTCCAACGCCGTGTTGCGGTAAAATTTTTCAGCAGACATATCAGCTGGCTTTGTTCAGTTCGATTTAACGGTCTTTTAGACGCTGACGTGTATTTTTTAATTGAATTGGTATACTGGTTGTTTTTTCTTTTTACTTTCTGGGTGGTCTCTTTGCTCTTGTGAATTTTCTTCGGCGGTTAAGTAACAGTAATCTGAGGGGTGCCAATCTTTATCGGCAGCAACGTATGCGTTATCTGTCCACCCTCTTTTAAGTGATACAGCGTCATGCCCGTGTACCGGGATGTGTATTCTGGACTTTATTTGTTCAATACGTCGTTTTATTAACCTTTTGTCCAAAAGCTCGTTAACCGGGATTTCAATAACCTCAAATCCTGCTTTTTGCAGCAGCGCAATTTTCAGCAGAGTCGAACCATTCCTGGTTTTGAAATCACCACTTACGTAATGAGCCGGTCCCTGAATTTCGATAACCATGTTGTGATCTGGCAGTAAGAGATCAACCGGAGGTAATGAGTTCAGACACTTTTCTTCTTCAATCTTCAAAGAGGGAATGGATGATTTGAGTTTATCGCGGAACTCGGCTTGAGGTCTTGACCTGGTTGTCTGGTAATCGAGGACGAACGGGCAGGGTTTCCCGAGCCACTTGGCGGCCATGGAAATGATGGTTTGATCCTCTTCATCATCCGGGGATGTATTTTCCAGACGAGAAAACAGGACAGCCAGATGTTTTTCAAGCACATCTTGTTTATTGACACTGGCCACCAAAGATAATCTGGCACAGGACACCATTACTCCCCAGAGAGATATCAATATCCCTTGCTGAGAGAGCGTCGGGTTGTTACTGATTCTCTGGACAAGAGATTCAAACGTAGAGGTAAACACGTTCAGCTCGATAAGCTCACCCAGTTTTGCCATGGCCCACAGCAGGTTGGCAATATGCATGGGAATAAATTGATCTTTCTGTTGGTTTACATAGGGTATCAGCGTGACCACGGCCTCTGTGAGCACTGATCTCGGCTCCTGTTTGTTGTCCACCAGTTTTGCCATGGCCCACAGCAGGTTGGCAATACCCAGTGGGTGAAGGTTAGCCTTTTGTGCGATCACGCAGGTCAACAGCGCGGCCACGGCTTCGTTGAACTCTGGTGTCTGCTCCTGCCTGTTGTCCAAAAGTTTGGCCATTGCCCACAGCAGGTTGGCGATATGCTGAGCTGTAAATTGGTCTTTCTGTGCGTTCACATGGGGCAACAGCACGGCCACGGCCTCATTGAGCTCTGGTGTCCGCTCCTGCCCGTTGTCCAACAGTTTCGCCATGGACCACAGCAGGTTGGCAATATGCTGAGGAATAAATTGGTCTTTCTGTGTGTTCACATGGGGCAACAGCACGGCCACGGCCTCGTTGAGTTCTGGTGTCCGCTCTTGCCCACTGCCGACCAGTTTCGCCATGGCCCACAACAGGTTGGCTATACCCTGGGCATTAAATTGATCTTTCTGTGCGTTCACGTGTGGCAACAGCGCGGCCAGGGCCTCGTTGAACACTGGTGTCAGCTCCAGCCCGTTGTCCAACAGTTTCGCCATGGCCCACAGCAGGTTGGTGATCCCCTGTGTTTTAAAGTGAGCTTTATGTGTGTTCACGTGGGGCAACAGCCTGGCCAAGGCCGCGTTGAGCCCTGGTGTCTGTTCCAGGCCGTTATCCACTAATTTTGCCAAGGCCCACAGCAGGTTGCTGATACCCTGGGCATTAAGTTGGTCTTTCTGAGCGTTTACGCAGGGCAAAAGTGCGGCCACCGTCTTTTTGAGTTCTGGTGTCTGCTCGTGGCCGTTGTCAACGAGTTTCGCCATGGCCCACAGCAGGTTGCTGATACCATGGGCATTGAATTGGTCTTTCTGTGCGTTCACGCAGGGCAACAGCGCGGCTAAGGTTTCTCTGAGCCTTGGCGACTGCTCCAGCCCATAGTCCAGCAGTTTCACCATGGCCCAGAGCAGACAGGCGACCTGGTTAGGAGTAAATTGGTCTTTCTGTGTGTTCACGAAAGGCAACAGCACGGCCACGGCCTGGTTGAGCTCTGGTTTCCGCTCCGGTCCGTTGTCCATCAGTTTCGCCATGACCCACAGTAGTATGGCGATTTCCTGGGTTTTAAAGTTGGCTTTCTGTGCGTTCACGTGGGGCAACAGAACGTCCACGGCCTCTATGAGGCCTGATGATTGCTCCAGCCCGTTGTCCACCAGTTTCGCCATGGCCCACAGCAGGTTGGCGATGTTCTGAGGAATAAATTGGTCTTTCTGTGCGTTCACCTGTGGCAACAGCTTGGCTACGGACTTTTTGAGTCGTGGTGATTGCTCCAGCCCGTTGTCCACCAGTTTTGCCATGGCCCACAACAGGTTGGCGATATGCTGAGGAATAAATTGGTCTTTCTGTTCGCTCACCTGAGGCAACAGCGCGGTTACGGCCTCTTTCAGCCCTGGTACCCACTCCAGGCCGTTGTCCCCCAGTTTCGCCATGGCCCATAGCAGGTTGGCGATTTCCTGTGGTTTAAATTGAGCTGTCTGTGCTTTCACGTGGGGCAATAGCGCAGCCGCGGCCTCTTTGAGCCCTGGTGTTCGTCCCTGCCCATTGTCCACCAGTTTTGCCATGGCCCACAGCAGGTTGGCGATTTCCTGGGTATCAATATCCCCGGATTCAGGTTGCAGATTGCAGTTAAATTTTATTGCATCAAATAGCGTTGACAATATGTTGGCTTGAGTAAGTTTAATACGTTCATCCATGGGGTTATGAAGGGTAAAAACACCGGCTGAAGTGAATGAATGAAGCGTTGTTGTCAGGCTTCGCCAATTCCAACTCCGGGTTGCGATAAAATTTTGCAGCAAACGTATCAGCTGGCTTTGTTCCGCTCGATTTAACGGTCTTTTAGCAGCTAACGTGTATTTTTTTATTGAACTGGCATATTGACCGTGATTTCTCCCATCATAGCGGTGACCGAAACGATTCGATTTACTCAACAGACCAGCCATTCTTTCCTGTTTGATGAGGTCATTGAAATCTTGAACAGGGTCTACTGAACGGCACTGCAGGTGTTGAGAAGGGCATACGGCAGAAGAACGGTAATATTTATGACGCCACGGTTTAGTGCGCGGGGTACTATCCCTCTGGCTGACCGTGGCATGTCTATACCGACCACGCCTTAAAGAAGCGGCATGGTCATCCGGTTGTCTGTAATCATTATCTGGTCTTGCGTATCTACCACTGATACCAGCAGAGCTTCTGTCCATAATTATATTTCATTAATTCATGAGAATATAAAAAAGCAGACTGCTGTTCTGTTCATAAGTTCATTTTAGTGAAATGTCTATAATTCCTGAATCCGTTAATGATCAACATGAATCTGCCGATAAGCAAGTGGACAACAACAGTGTGATATGACAATCTGATGATTGTTACATTTTGTTGATCTTGATGTTGATACTGCTTTTCTACGCAAGGACTTGCGTTCAACCTAGAGAAAAACCAGAGTTTTCCATGCAAAAAAGGACTTTATACATTGGTAACCTGGCGTATACCGCCGTTGAAGAAGACCTTGAACAGGCTTTCGAATCATTTGGTGTCATTGAAGATATCAAACTGATGAGGGATCGGGAGACTGGGCGCTCAAGGGGCTTTGCATTCATCACCTTTGAAAAAGAAACGGAAGCTGAAGCCGCCAGAACTATGGATGGCAAAGAAGTAGCCGGGCGGCCATTAAGAGTAAATGACGCTCGACAGAAGGAATCTGGTCAGCGAGATTCAGCCAAAAGACAACCAAGGTCTTTTAATAACAACTTTAACCGCTAAAGGTTTAATCTGAAAGTGCTTTAAGCTTTGCGGAAATGTGCTCACTTTTTTGCGCAATATGCTATACCAGTTGCGACACATCCTAGGGCAGCCCCCCAGATACAAACCGCAGCAGCAGAAGGAAACATTGCGTGATAAGGATAAGGAGCGGCGGCAGCTCGAGCTTGATCAACCATAGCCACCGTACAAGCCCCGGCAGCAGCCCCGGCGGCTGTGGCATAACGTAGGGGAACACCAGCAACAGCTGCAAGAGTCCCGATAGTAGCAGTGGGAAAAAACGTAGCAACCGCCGCAGCAGTGGCAACAACCTGGGACGGTTTAAAAAAACCATCACGAATTACGTTAAGGGCAGTGCCGATACCGGAGATGCTGAAATAATACAGAGCAGTTTTGCCAAAGATTGGGATAGCTTTTATCAAAATATTTACTGCCCGGTCATACAATGGGATACATTTTATCCGTTTTACTTCATCATCAGTTAATTGTTTTGTACATAACAGACAGTTCTTTTGGCCAGAACTTTCAATCCATCCCTGCATGCATGATCTACCAAAGGCATGTCCGCATGTTAGTTTGAAGGGGCTGCATTTTTCAGAATCATAACATATTAAACATGCAACATCGTCAACAGCATCCATATGAAAGCCTCACAGTTTCATCCTCAAATGCTGACATCTTTATCTGGTCACTCTCTTTCCTCATACGCCAAATGAGCCAGGGCAGCTCCCATGGCAGCCCCCCCGAGACAAACCGCAGTATCAGAAAGATTGAGCACGCCACAAGCAGCTGCAGTATGATTAAACGCAACCCCACCACAAGCCCCGGCAGCAGCCCCGGCAGCAGTAACAAAACCTATGGGGGCATCAGCAGCAGCCCCGAGAGCCCCGATAGCAGCCACAGGAATAAACACGGCAGTATTTGCAGCAATTGCAATCAATGAGGCAGGATTCAAGGACCCGTTAAGAACCACGCCAGCGGCAAAGCCTGCGTACAAACTACCGAGATACATTGAAGCAGTTCTGCCAAAGATTGGGATAGCTTTTATCGAAATATTTACCACTCGGTCATACAACGGGATATAGTTTATCTGTTCTACTTCATCATCAGTTAATTGTCTTGTACATATCAGGCAGTTTCTCTGGCCAGAACTTGCCATCCATCTCTGCATGCACGATCTGCCAAAAGTATGTCTACACGTTAGTTTGAAGGGGCTGCATTGTGCTGAATCGTGACAGATTAAACAGTCAACGCCGTCTGTAACACCCATATAAAAAAACTCACTGTTTCAATTTCTGACATCTGATGGTATCTGCTGACATCTGTATCTGGTTTTGGTTCCCTATGGGGTCCGGGAACTATGAAGAGTACTCTTGTGAAGGGTGCCCGCTAAAATTCGGCCAATAAACAGGGAAGTCTATTCTCGGTCAGCCTCCTGAGCGCTTTTCTGTGATTCAAAAGCAGCACTGATTAACTCTCGCGTATAGGCTTCTACAGGCTGGTTAAAAATCTGACGGGTAGTTCCCTGTTCGACAATCTTTCCCCCCTGCATCACGACAATTCGATGACTCATGGCTTTCACCACCGCCAGGTCGTGGCTGATAAAAATGTAACTGAGGTGGTATTTTTTTTGCAGGTTGCGCAGTAAATCGATGATCTGGGATTGAACGGTTCTGTCCAGCGCTGACGTTGGTTCGTCCAGCACCATCAGCCTGGGTTTCAGCACCAGAGCCCTGGCAATGGAGATACGCTGGCGCTGGCCACCGGAAAACTCATGGGGGTAACGGTGACGACACTCCGGGTCAAGGCCAACATCGTTCAATGCTGCGATGATCTGTTCTTCACGATTAGTTTCGGTGGCCAGTTTATGAATATCTAGGCCTTCACCAACAATATCAGCAACCGTCATGCGTGGGCTGAGACTGCCAAAGGGATCCTGAAACACGATCTGCATTTCCCGTCGCAGTGGCCGGAACTGGTCCTGGTTCATCGTGTCGATACGGGTATCTTCAAACCTGATCAGGCCCTCTGATGTCTGCAGTTTCAACAGTGCCATGCCCAGGGTTGTTTTACCGGAACCAGACTCACCAACAATGCCCAGGGTTTCGCCCTGGTGAATGGTGAGCGATAAATCAGTGACCGCCTTCACATGGCCTACGGTTTTTTTGAAAAAACCTTTTTTGATCGGGAACCAGACTTTGATCTTTTCGCCATTGACCAGCGGCATGGCGTGTTCGTTCAGTGGTTCAGGTTCTCCGTCAGGTTCGGCATTGAGCAGGTCGATGGTGTAGGGGTGTTGGGGCGCTGTGAACACGGATTCGGTGACGCCCTGCTCAACAATCTCACCGTTTTTCATCACGCAGATTCGATCCGACACATGGCGTATCAGATTAAGGTCGTGACTGATAAAGAGAATGGCCATACCCAGTTTCTGCTGAAGGTCCGCCAGCAGACTGAGAATTTGTCGTTGCACGGTTACATCCAGAGCGGTGGTTGGTTCATCGGCAATCAGCAGTGTGGGTTCACAGGCGAGGGCCATGGCAATCATGGCCCGTTGTCGCTGTCCACCGGACAGCTCATGGGGGTAGGCCTTTAAACGGTTTCTGGCATCACGGATGCCCACCAGTTCCAGCAGTTCCAGTGTCTTTGCCGTTGCTTCTGTGTTTTGCAGGCCAAGGTGTATAGCCAGTACTTCACCTATCTGCTTTTCAATGGTATGCAGTGGATTAAGCGCTGTCATCGGCTCCTGAAAGATCATACTGATCTTATGGCCACGAATTTTGCGCATTTGTGATTTGGACAAATCCAGCAGGGCCTCATCGGCAAATGCTATTTCGCCAGAGCAATGGGCGTTTTCGGGAAGCAGCTGCAGAATGCTCAGGGCAGTGATGGACTTGCCGGATCCGGACTCTCCAACCAGGCCAACGGTTTCTCCGGCATTGACAGAGAACGACACACCTCTAACGGCTTCAACACGGTGCTCACCCTGTTGAAAACCAATCCGGAGATTGTTAATGGCCAATAATGGCTTATCCATAAATGTTCGGTTCTCTTTAATAGTATTTTCTCGGGTCCAACGCATCCCGGCACGCTTCACCAATAAACACCAGTAACGTCAGCATAATCGACATGACCAGGAACGCGGTAATTCCCAGCCAGGGTGCCTGAAGGTTGTTTTTGCCCTGGGCAATCAACTCACCAAGAGAAGGGGAGCCAGCTGGCAGGCCGAAACCCAGGAAATCAAGGGAGGTCAGGGTGGTAATGGCTCCGGTCAGAATAAATGGCATAAACGTGACCGTGGCGATCATGGCATTGGGTAAAATATGGCGGAACATCAGACGCCCGTTGGTCATCCCCAGGGCCCTCGCGGCCCGAACATACTCCAGGTTTCTGCCCCGAAGAAACTCGGCACGCACCACATCCACCAGTGCCATCCACTGGAATAACAGCATAATACCCAGCAGCCACCAGAACCCCGGCTCGACAAAACTGGCAAGGATGATCAACAGGTAGAGATTGGGCATGCCCGACCAGATTTCAATAAAACGCTGTCCGAATAAATCGATTTTTCCGCCGTAAAAGCCCTGCAGAGCGCCAACCGCAACACCAATGATGGTACTGAAAAAGGTCAGCGCCAAACCGAAAAGTACCGAAATGCGGAAGCCGTAAATCACCCGTGCCAGTACATCACGCCCCTGGTCATCGGTGCCCAGCCAGTTTTCAAGGGAAGGGGGGGCGGGGGCAATACGGGCGTAATTTATGGTGTCGTAACTGTAGCGAATGGGCGGCCAGAGCATCCATCCTTTGGGCTCGATCAGTTCTTTGGCAAATTCCTGTCGGTAGTCCATTTCCAGTTCAAACTCTCCGCCAAAGGTGGTTTCCGGATAGGTGACCAGGGTCGGGAAATAGGGGCTGCCATCGTACCAGAGCAGCAGCGGCTTATCGTTAGCCACCACCTCTGCCAGCAGGGTTATGACGAAGAGAATGCTGAATAGCCAGAGCGAAATATAGCCTCGGCGATTCTGCTTGAAATTCTGCCAGCGGCGCTGGTTGAGCGGATTAAGTTTGAACCTTGTCATTCCACGTCAGTCCCTGGCTTCGAAATCGATACGGGGGTCCACGACGACATAGGTGAGATCGCCGAGGAGTTTGATCAGCATACCCAGCAGGGTAAAGATATAAAGAGAGCCAAACACCACGGGATAATCCCGGTTGATGGCCGCTTCATAGCCAAGCAGTCCGAGCCCATCCAGAGAAAAAATGATTTCAATCAGCAAGGAGCTGGTAAACAGGATGCCAATTAATGCCGCAGGGAAGCCGGAAATCACCAGCAACATGGCATTACGGAAGATATGGCCGTACAGGACTTTACGGTCATCCAGTCCTTTGGCCCTTGCGGTTTGCACATACTGTTTATGGATTTCATCCAGGAATGAATTTTTGGTCAGCATGGTCAGTGTGGCAAAACCACTGATGACCATACAGATAATGGGCAGTATCATGTGCCAGATATAGTCCTGTATCTGACCCATAAAACTTAATTCCTCGAAGTTGTCCGATACCAGCCCTCGTAGTGGGAAAACGTTCCAGTAACTGCCTCCGGCAAACAGCACGATTAACAGAATGGCCAGAAGAAAGCTTGGAATCGCATAACCCGTGGTGATCACAGCGCTTGACCAGATATCGAACCGGCTGCCGTGTTTTAATGCCTTGCGAATACCCAGCGGAATGGAGATCAGGTAGATGATCAGGGTGCTCCAGAGGCCCAGTGAAATAGAGACCGGCAGCTTCTCCTTAATCAGGTCGACCACTTTGGCATCGCGGAAGAACGAGTCGCCAAAATCAAAGGTCAGGTAGTTTTTGATCATCTGCACAAACCGCTCATGGGCTGGCTTATCAAAGCCGTACAGTTGCTCGATATCTTTGATCAGTTCCGGGTCAAGACCTCTGCGTCCGCGATATTCGCCGCTCTCATCCAGGCTCATCTGTTGGATTTCGGCATTACCGGAGCCTCCGATTCGGCTGATGGCATTGACTTCAAAACCCTCAAGTTTGGCAATCATCTGTTCCACCGGGCCACCGGGGGCGGCCTGAATGATAACAAAGTTCACCAGCATGATCCCGAACAGGGTCGGGATCATCAGGGCAAGTCGGCGCAAAATATAGCTGCTCATGGAGGGTTCCTGTTAACGGTTTTTTCTGCGGCGATAAATCCAGACAGGAATAAGGCCCAGCAATATCAGTGCTGAGTATAACCATGAACGGTCGTTTTCAGCGTTACCGGCGGGGTCGCTGGCATCGCCATTGTTCCGGGATGAATGGGTTGTTGCATCCGGTTGACTGTCGATCCACCAGGTATAAATGTCGGTACTGTACAAAGGTTCTGATTCTGGTCTGATTAATCGGCTGGAATGGGCGATTCGGTCATAAGGGTAGTACCACTGGGGAATCAGGTACTCACCCCACAACAGCACCCGGTCCAGCGCTTTTACTGCAGTGGTAAGCTCCTCTCTGCTGGTGGCATCAATCACATGGTCAATCATGGCATCCACTACCGGATCTTTGATTCCCATGTAGTTACGGCTGCCTTTGGTGTCTGCCGCTTTACTGCCCCAGAACCCCGTCTGCTCATTACCCGGAGAGGCCGATTGGCCATAGCCGGCAACGATCATGTCATAGTCAAAGTCACGAATACGGTTGATGTATTGGGAGATATCAACGGTTCGGATCTTCAGTTCAATACCCATTTGTTCCAGATTTTTCTTGAAAGGCAGCGCTACCCGCTCAAGAGAGGGTTGTCCGAGCAGTAACTCAACCTCCAGGGGTTGGCCATTGTTATTGACCAGCTTGTTGTTCTCAAGGGTCCACCCTGCTTTTTTCAATAGCCGCAGTGCTTTTTTCAGTTGCGGCCGGATATTGCCGGAACCATTAGTCACCGGAACGCTATAGGGTGTGGTAAAGAGTTCTGCCGGTAACTGCTTGCGCCAGGGCTCAAGGAGTTTCAGTTCATCCCCCTCAGGAATGCCGGTGGCTTCCATGCCTGAATTGCCAAAATAGCTCGTCGAACGAAGGTAGCTGTCATGGAAAAGGTTACGATTCAGCCATTCGAAATCCATGGCATAGCCCATGGCTTTTCGGACCAGGGGATCCTGCAGGAAGTCCCGTCGCAGGTTGAAGGCAAAGCCCTGGATAGGCGCAGGGTTTCGGGTAGGGATGGTGGCCAGAATCAGTTCGCCGTTGTGAACCGGGGGCACGTCGTAGGCCGTGGCCCAGTTTTTGGCAATATTTTCATAGCGCAGGTCATATTCGCCCGCTTTCAGTGCCTGCAGGGCAACATGTTCGTCCCGGTAGTAGTCGTAACTGACCTCATCAAAATTATATCGGCCCCTGTTAACGGGTAAATCTTTGGCCCAGTAATCCTTGACCCGCTGATAGGCAATGCTCCGGCCGCCATCAACACTCTTAACCTGATAGGGGCCACTACCAAGGGGGATTTGCAGTGAGGCAGAGGAAAAATCATTTTCATCCAGTTCCCAGTGATGTTTAGGGAGCACAGGCAGCTCTGACAGAATAAAAGGCAGTTCAGGGTTATTGCTATGTTTGAATGTGAATTTGACCCGACGATCAGCAAGCACGGTGACGGTGTCCACATCGGAATAGTAACTGCGGTAGAAAGGGTGCCCCTGACGGGTCAGCAGTTCAAAGGTGTATTTTACATCGTCAGCTGTGATGGGCTTACCATCATGGAAACGGGCGTCGGGGTTCAGGTTAAAGGTAATGCTACTGTTATCAGGGGCTTTTTCTGCGGACTCGGCGATGAGTGTATAGAGGGAGAAAGGCTCATCACGGCTCTGGGTCATCAATGTGTCATAAATAAGCGCGATACCGCTAACCGGGGTTCCTTTGTTGGTGTATGGATTGAGGCTGTCAAAGGTACCACTGGCAGCCATACGAATACTGCCGCCTTTGGGGGCCTCCGGATTGACATAATCAAAGTGCGTAAAGGGCTTGCTGCCATATTTCGCTTCACCGTGCAGCACCAGTGACGTTTTAGCGATGACCTCGTGCTCAGACCCGGTGGTATTTCCAGAGGCAGTGGCTGATGACCCGCTGGAATAAGAGAGAGTCACCCCAAGGGTCAGCGCTGCAAGTGTAAGATAACCAGAATTCATGACCATCATAAGCAACCGTTAGTGTTTAAAAATCTTTGCGAAGTCTTGTATATAAGTAATCGTTCTAATATAGACTGAATCATGGATGGTTGTTAAGTACCCGTCAGGCTGGACTTATATCAATATTCCCGCCACCAGGTACTTAAGCCATTGTCAAAAGGCGGGGCAAGTTCTGGGTGTTGCAGTCCCGGCCAGTAAACCATCGGCCAATAGGGGAGGTACCATTGAGGAATGACTGCATAGTGCCAGAGTACAATCCGGTCAATGGCCCGGGTGTAAAGAGTGAGCTCTTTACGGGTTGTTGCCATGATGGCGTTATCAATCATACGGTCCAGCGATTCGAGTTTAATGCCGGAAAGGTTTTGTCCCGCGTCACTGTCTGCGCTGGCGCTGCCCCAGAAATTTTTCAACTCGGTACCGGGGGTAATGCCTGGGTAAAAGCCGTGAATGATCATATCAAAATCAAACGTGCGGAGACGATTGATGTACCGCGAGGCATCTACGGTATTGATGCTGGCGGCAATACCCAGTTCACTGAGATTACGGACGAATGGAATCACAAAGCGTTCATGTTCAGGGTCAGTTAACAGAATTTCAAACTTTAGTGGTTGACCATGGGGATCAACAAGAGTTTTGTTGTTGTAGCGATAACCAGCTTCTTTCAGCCATTGGAAGGCCTGTGTCTTGTTGTTTCGCCAGTTGCCTGAACCGTCTGTGTGAACCGGCTCCCAGCGGGCGGTAAACAGCTTATCAGGAAGTTCATCTTGCCAGGGAGCCAGTAATGCCTTCTCTTTTTCAGAAGGAGGCCCATCAGCGGCAAGGTCTGAATTAGAGAAAAGACTGTAGGCCTGATAATACATCCCAAAAAACAGGTGTTGATTCATCCAGTTGAAATCCAGCGCCTGGGAAATGGCTTTTCTGACTTTTCGGTTGGCAAAAACCGGCTTTCTCAGATTGAATACAAACGCTCGCATGCCCAGACTTTTGTTATCTATTTTTTCCTGAATGAATTTTGCTTTGCCTGTCTGCGTTGGTTTATACGCCTGTGACCAGCTTCGGGGATTGGCATCAATGCGGAGGTCGTACTCTCCTTTTTTAAAGGCCTCAAGAGCAATGCCGTCATCCCGGTAGTAGTCGGTTCTGATAAGATCAAAATTATGTCGACCTTTGTTGACGGCCAGGTCAGCTGCCCAATAATCCGTAACACGTTCATAGGTAACAAAGCGTCCGGGACTGAACTCTTTTACCCGGTAAGGTCCACTGGACAGTGGGGGCTTCAGTGTCGCCTTGAAGAGATCACGCTCTGGCTGCTGCCAGTAGTGCGCTGGCAGCACCCTGAGTTGCGAAAGTCGAAGAATCAGACTTTTGGCTGGTGGCTCGGAAAAACTGAAACGAACAGACGTGGGAGATAGTGCCTCGACATTATCAATGATTCCATAAAGGTGCCTGTAATGAGGCGGACCACGTTTTTTCAGTGATTGGAAGGTATAGACAACATCTTCTGAGGTGATGGGGTGTCCATCATGAAACCGGGCATGGGGATTCAGATGGTATATGACCCATCGAAAATCCTCCGGATACTCAATTTGCCGGGCGATCAGGCCATAGACTGAATAGGGTTCATCACCGGCCTTGACCATCAACGGGTCATAAAGAAAGTAGCTGCCATCCGCCCAGTTGCCTTTTGGGGCAAACGTATTAAACGTATCAAAACTGCCGACAACGCCTTTTCTCAGGGTACCGCCTTTGGGGGCATTGGGGTTGGCATAGCCAAAGTGGGTAAAATTCTCAGGATATTGCAGCGAGTTATGAAAGCTCAGGCCATGGGCTTTGGTCGAATTGATACCAGCGGGGTTCGCGAAAGCATACACAGAGTAGATAAGACTGATAAATAGAAATCCATTTTTCAAAAAGTCAGTCATCCAGCGAGTTCCTTGCAATTAGCCACACTTATTGGTTTTTCTGATACCACCAGGTACTCAAATCCAGTGCATAGGGCGCAGGATTTTTCGGGTACTTCAGTTGCTGTTTGTGGACTATCAGCCAGTGGGGCTGGTACCACAGGGGCAGTACATAGTGGTTCCAGAGAATGATTCTATCCA
This sequence comes from Endozoicomonas sp. ALC013, assembly GCF_049310205.1. Classification (NCBI taxonomy): domain Bacteria; kingdom Pseudomonadati; phylum Pseudomonadota; class Gammaproteobacteria; order Oceanospirillales; family Endozoicomonadaceae; genus Endozoicomonas; species Endozoicomonas sp. ALC013. The sequence goes on from NZ_JBLYNS010000001.1 coordinate 51,576, forward strand.
TGGATTTGACCAGCGTTAGCAGTTCCTCCCGGGAGTTGGCCCGGGGTATTTTCTCCGTCAGGCTATCAATGGATTTCAGCTTGATACCGGCAATATTTCTGGAGCCGTGCTGGTCAACGGTCGCTGAACCCCATAAGCTGGCCTGTTCTGTGCCGGGAGAGGGCGTGTGGGGAAAGGTGTACAGAACCATATCAAAGTCCTGGTTTCTGAGCCTTTCAACATATTGGGCAGCGTCTACGGTTCTTATATTCAGTCTGATCCCCATGCTTTCCAGTGTCTTTTGTACTGGAATAAAGATCCGTTCCTCTTCAGAAGAGGATAACAGGATTTCAAGCTCCAGCGGTTTGCCGTTCTGGTTCACCAGCTGGTTGTTGTTGATGGTCCAGCTGCTCTGCTTTAACAGCGATAGCGCTTTTCTTTTGCGATCCCGGCGGGTCATCCCGGGCTCATTCCCCGGTGGAGTCCATGCCTGATCCAATGCTTGTTTCGGAATTTCATGTTTCCATACTGAGAGCAATTCTGTTTCCTGTTCTGAAGGTTTTCCCGAAGCTCCCAGTTCTGTCCCGGCAAAAACGCTGTCTGCCCGATGGTACATACCATGGAATAGGTGTCGATTGATCCAGTCAAATTCGATGGCGTATCCCAGAGCTTCTCTGACCCCCGGCTCTGATAGAATCTCTCTTCTGGCGTTATAGGTGATGGTTAAGGTCTGCGGGTTATGATTGCTTAAAGATGTGCGAATTAATTGGTTTTTTTTCAGTGCTTCATCCCGTATCTGGTCGTGCCAGACGCGAGGGTCGCTGATGGTTTTGAGATCGTATTCTCCTTTCTGCAGTGCTTCTAAAAGGACATGGCTGTTTCGATAATATTCGTATTGAATGCGGTCAAAATTGTGTCTTCCCCGGTTAACGGGCAGATCTTTCCCCCAGTAGTTGTCGACCCTGGCAAAGGTTATTGAGCGGCCGGGCTCTATTTTAATCGGTTTATAGGGGCCACTGCTGACAGGAATCTCCATGCCGGGAGAAGAGAAATCACGGTTTGCCCAATAGTGTTTGGGAAGAATGGGCATTTGCCCCAGAATCAATGGCAGTTCCCGGTTATTGCTGTGCCTGAACACAAAAAGCACTCTGTGGCTGCTGGTGGCTTCTACCTTCTCGACATCCTGATAGAACTGTTTATAAAACGTTGACCCTTTTTCCCGGAGCAGGTCAAAACTGAACTTAACATCGTAAGCGGTGACGGGTTGACCATCATGGAATCGGGCCGCCGGGTTTATGGAAAAGGATGCCCAGGTGTTATCAGGGGCAAGTTCAATGCGCTCGGCAATCAGGCCGTATTTGGTCAGGGGCTCATCCCAGGATCTGGCCAGTAGTGTGTCATACATCATATAACTGCCAGCCGCGGCTGTGCCACGATCTATATAGGGGACAAGACTGTCAAAATGACCAATAACGCCCTGTTTCAGCTCACCACCTTTTGGTGCATCGGGATTAACATAGTTAAAGTGCCGGAAGCTCTCAGCATACCCGGGCTCACCATAAAGGCTGATGGCGTGTCTTAACCTGCTGTTCTGGTCGGCAGCGGACAGCATTGGACTGATACTCAAGACACAGATGATCAGCGGTGTTGTTAATCTGAAGACGGTAAACCCCATAGCCGTAATCCCGATGTCTGTTGTTAAAGACTTATCTTATTTTTGGGAGAGATGATCAAAGCTCAGGACCTTCCAGCAGAAAGCTATCAGGATAGCATCTGCCGGAAAGGTGGGGGAGTCAGAAGTTGCGGGTTACATTGACAAATAATGTGACCTGCTGGCCGGGGTGAATAAATTTGCCACTCATATCGCTGTTCCAATCTCTGATCTGGGCGACATTCACATTAAACTTTGAGGCAATTTTGGCCAGGGAGTCACCGGAACGGACTTTGTAGTGTACCTTTCTCACAACCGCATTTTGTGAATCCTGTTTCTTCCAGACCACCAGCTTCTGATTAATTCGCAGCGTATCTTTGGGAGACATATTGTTCCAACGAGCCAGCTCGTTAACACCAACCTCGTACTTTTGGGCAATCGTCCAGAAGCTGTCGCCAGACTTTACCAGGTACTCAACTTTGTAACGGCCATTCACCGAACGATCTTGCTTTGCTGCAAGGCGCTGGCTGGCACTGAGTGTGTAACTTTCTGCGGTTTTCGCGGCTACCGGGATCATCAGGCCCTGACCAATACGGATAATGGTTCCGCTGAGTTTATTGGCCTCGGTAATGACATTGACACTGGTCTGGTATTTCATGGCAATGGTGCTCAGGGTATCACCGGTACTGACTGTGTAGCGATCCCATTTTACCCGTTTCTCCGGCGGCAGGTTTGCCAGCTGAGTCCGGAAATGTTCAGCATGAGTGACTGGAACTACCAGGTGGTGAGGCCCCTCCGGTGGCGTTGACCAGCGGTTCAGCCCGGGGTTGAGTCGGTAGAGTTCTTCCAATTCGACCCCCGACAGTTTGGCTGCCTTGGCCATATCCAGCTGACCACTGGTATCTACCTTGGCGAAGTAGGGCTTATTGGGAATTTTGTTCAACTGGACGCCATGTTTGGATGGGTTTCGAACCACTTTACCAAGGGCGATCAGTTTCGGCACATAGGCCGTGGTTTCTCTGGGAAGGTCAAGTGCCCAGAAACGGGTAGATTTACCGAGCTTTTTGTTTTTCCGAACAGCCCGCTGTACCCGGCCGGGGCCAGAGTTAAACGCTGCCAGTGCCAGCTCCCAGTCGCCAAACCTGTTGTACAGGGTTTGCATATAGTCCAGTGCTGCACGGGTAGAATGTACCACATCCCGGCGACCGTCATACCACCAGTTCTGATGGAGGCCGTAGTGTTTACCCGTTGCCGGCATAAACTGCCAGAGCCCTGAAGCACCTGCATGAGAGTAAGCGAAAGGATCGAAGCTGCTCTCTACAATGGGCATCAGTGCCAGTTCCAGGGGAACATTTCTCGCTTCCGCTTCTTTGACAATAAAATAGAGATAGGGCTCTGAACGTTTGGAAATCTGGCTGAAGTAAGACTTGTGACGTTTATACCAGTTCAGTTCAGCCTGAATTCGCGGGTTATTCTGGTCAAGATCCATTGCCAGACCTGACTGAATGCGAACCCACAGGTCGTCGATGACCACCGGTTCTTTTTTTTCAGGCGTTATCTTCTCCGGTGTGGTGACCTCCGCTTTTTCCACAGAAGGCTTTTCAACAATAGGCCTGGTTTCTTTCTTGACCGTGGATGCCGAAGATGAGGGCGAGTTACTCACCAGCTGACAACCCGTCAGAAACAGCGAAAGGGCCAGCGTTGGCAGAGTCCGTCGGGGAGGGCCAAAAGTAAATCGCTGGCCTGTTAAGTAGGGGGCTTTGGTCATATATAGGGTTCTGAGTATTATCAGTTCATTATTTTACCACTATCAAAAATTATCCTTCCATGCTCGGATTACCCTTAGAACGTCGATGGGGCTGGCACTTGAGGACGGATCCCTGTCAGAGGCGGCTTGAATAACTTCCGGTTGATCTGATCTGAGGAACGGATTTGTGTCCAATTCCTTTCTCAGGGTTGAGGGCACGGTAGGCCGGTTTTCAGAGCGTAACTCAGCAACTTGCATAACCTGTTCCTGTAGCTTTCGGTTATTTGGCTCCACTGACCGGGCAAATTCAAGATTGGCCTGGGTGTATTCATGGGCACAGTAAATCCGTGTATGGCCAGGGAGTGAAGCCAGTCGGGACAGACTGCTGTACATCTGTTCTGCCGTCCCTTCAAATAATCGGCCGCAACCACCAACAAATAGAGTGTCTCCACAAAAAAGCGCTGGATTTTCATCCTCGCCGGAATCGGTAAAGTAAGCAATATGGTCCAGTGTGTGGCCGGGAGTGGCCAGAATTTTAAACTGGCAGGTGCTGAGCTCAACCGTATCATTATCACGCAAAGGGTGAGTGATTCCCTTGATGTCCGGGTTATCAGGACCGTAAACCGGAATATTTCTGTTGCGGGTCAGTTCAGCGACTCCGCCAATATGATCAAAGTGGTGGTGGGTAATGAGAATACCCACCAGATTGAGTTCATGATGATTCAGTGCCTGTTCAACTGGCCTGGCATCACCGGGATCAACCACAAAAACATCCCGGCTATCCGGTGAATGAAATATCCAGATGTAGTTGTCATTAAATGCGGGTATCGGAGATATAATCAGCATCGCCTTGAATGTCCTTTCTTTCATCCCTGTGATCATCGTTGATACTGCTGCACAGGGAAGATCAGTTTTGAGCCTGTATGTGCTATGAGGTTGTCCGGTTGAAGATGTTATAGCCGATATCTGCTGATGTCATAGAATAATATTTTCTGTATAAACTCGATCTTAACGAGGTTAACATGAACAGACCTGATGATGAAAAGTCTCTGGGATATTTATTGGTACAATAATTTGCATGATTCGACCATTTCAGAAAAGGACCAAAAGCAGTTTCTCTGACCGTATTGGAGGCTTGCGTCGCTGGCTGGATACCGACTCAGGAAGGTTACTGGTTGACTATGAAAAAAGTCTGCTGGAAAGAGAGTTAGGTACCATCTTTGGTTTCCATGCGGGGCAATACTCTGCCTCCTGGCATAAAGATCTGATGTTCAGCAGTCCGGTAAGAAGGCAGTTTATCCTCGGTTCCAGTCATCTTGCCGATTGCCCGAGACCACAGGTGATGGCTGATCCCCATTACTGGCCAGTGTTACCGGGAAGCCTGGATCTTGTTCTGTTGCAACACACGCTGGAAATTGTGGACAGCCCGCATCGCTTGCTCAGTGAGGCGGCGAATACCATTATACCGGACGGCAAGCTGATAATTATTGGCTTCAACCCCTACAGCATGACCAATATTGCCCGGTGGTGTGTACCAGGTCAGCGTCGTCTTCTCAGGGATGCTCACTTTATTCCGCCGTCACGGTTGAAAGACTGGCTTGCCCTGCTCAATTTCAATGTGGAAAGAATCGTTTATGGTGGCTATGTTCAACCGCTGAAACGTTTCTTTACCGGTTTGCGTGGTGATCTGATTGAACAAAGGCTGGAACAACTTCAGCTGCCGGTCGGTGGCTTTTATATGATGATTGCCACCCGCGAAACCCCCGGGCTGACCCCGGTAAGAAAGGTATGGTCCGATGTGCGCAGGCGTTTTGTCGGTCAGCCATTGACCCGCCCCAGTGCTGGTAGAACCAGTTCCGTTAAAGTAAACAAAGACTGGAGTTCTTTTGAGTCAGACAGTTGAAATTTTTACCGATGGTGCCTGTAAAGGAAACCCCGGGCCCGGTGGCTGGGGTGTGTTGCTCCGCTACGGCACTGTAGAGAAAGAGCTATTTGGCGGTGAGCCCGAAACCACCAATAACCGGATGGAACTTATGGCGGCGATAGAAGGGCTCAAGGCTCTGAAACGGCCCTGTTCAATTATTCTTACTACCGACTCCCAGTATGTCCGTAAAGGTATCACCGAATGGATGACCGGCTGGAAACGGAAAAACTGGAAAACAGCAGCGGGTCAGCCGGTGAAGAATCAGGATCTCTGGCAGCTGCTGGACCAACAGAATCAACGACACGATATCGATTGGCGATGGATCAAAGGCCATGCCGGTCATCGGGAAAATGAAATTGCTGACCGGCTGGCCTGTAAGGGTGCGGAAGCTTTCAAAAAGTAGACAGTCTTCTGGCCAATATTTGAGAACCGTTAACTATGCGACAGATTATTCTTGATACAGAAACCACCGGTATTGACCCTAAACAAGGGCACCGGGTTATTGAAATAGGCTGCGTGGAGATGATTGACCGGAAACTCACCGGTAACCATTACCATGCCTATATCAACCCGCAGCGGGTGGTAGAGCAGGAAGCCATCGAAGTTCACGGCATTACCAATGAGTTTCTGGCCGATAAGCCGGTGTTCAGTGCCATTGCCGATGAATTTCTCGAGTTTATTCGCGGAGCCGAGCTGGTTATTCATAACGCAGCGTTTGATGTTGGTTTTATCAACCATGAGTTTTCCCTGTTACGCCGGGGGTTCCCCAATGTAGAAGGCTGCTGTGGTGTGCTTGATACTCTGGCCCTTGCCAGAAAAAAACATCCGGGCCAGAAAAATAATCTGGATGCTTTATGTAAGCGGTATTTCATTGATAACTCTTCCCGAACCCTGCATGGCGCTTTGCTGGACTCTGAGATTCTGGCGGAAGTCTACCTTGCCATGACCGGCGGGCAGACGGCTCTTTCCCTTGGCAGCAGTGAGGATGGTGCTGGTGATTCGGAAGAGGGCAGTATTATCCGGCGACTGGCTGCAGGCAGGCCTGCGCTGCGAGTCATCTCTGTCAGTGATACTGAGTTGCAAAACCATCAAAACAAGCTGGAACAGATTCAAAAACAGTCGGGTAACTGCCTGTGGCTTGCTAACGATTAGTTCATAATTTTAATGTGTCTTCAGGGTATGGAAAGGAATCAAGGAGTTTACTTTGCCACTGGATCATGATCTTACCGATGTGATGGATGTGAACTATTCACCTTTGCAAGGCCTGCAACCTGAACTGATTGGCCAGTGCTGGCTGGTACTGTTTGAAGGACAGGTTGTTTTAAATGACGAAAGCACCGGAGAAAACTTCCTCTGGTACAGTCTCGACAAGTTTCAGCTGGCAATCAAACAACAGGCGATAGTCACCGGCTATTTTCATGGCAAGGCAGCAGGGATTGTTGAACTCACAAGTCTCACCGTTGAAACAGGTACTATAAGCATCAGGGCCTTACTGTCTGAGTCAGACTCAACGGTTTATAGTTTCCTTAGCCATGGCCTGCAGATCCTGACTTCACGCAGGGAACATGCCTTTTGTGGCTGTTGTGGTCATCAGATGCAGGAAAAAGTCGGAGAGTGGGCAATGGCTTGTGCCCAATGTGAGCACCATGCCTATCCGAGGATTTCTCCCTGTGTCATTGTCCTGGTGATCCGGGGGGAAGAAATGCTTCTGGTTCGACATCATCGCCATGGTAAAGCGTCAACCATGCATACGCTGGTGGCGGGTTTTGTCGAGCCCGGGGAGAGTGCCGAAGAGGCTGTGCATCGTGAGGTACTTGAGGAAACAGGCCTTACGCTGGGCAAACTCCATTACTGTTTCAGTCAGAGCTGGCCCTTTCCCCATTCATTAATGATGGGGTTTCATGGGGAGTACACAAGTGGTGAAATTGTCCTCGAAGAAAAGGAACTCAGCTTTGGCGGCTGGTTTCATCGGGATAATCCGCCAGAGCTGCCACCGGGTTTTACTATAGCCAGAAAGCTGGTGGATTTGTTTGTTTGATATTATCCAATCATAATTAAATGCTTATAAGAAACCTGAAATATTTGTGGCAAAGTTAATCATTGAGAAAGAATGAAACGCCAGAAAGATCACCGAGAATAGCGGAGATCTTTGCCTAACAAGAGGGGATTTCAGACCAATTTCGATTTCTTTAGCCTTACCAATTACCGAACCTATTACCTAAAGAGTCGAGGACCAGGCCGCCATCAGGTACCTGACCTCCCTGTGGTGTTGCAATCAGCACAAAGCCGTCGGAACAGGCGAAAAAATCTCCGTTACCGCCACAGGCAGCACTGATTGAATACCAGCCATCGTCTGATATAAATGGATTGGCTCCCAGGCCAAGATTCCTTAAATCGGCGGTGTATTGATGGTTATCAAGGAAAAACTGCTCCTGTCTTCCGGCAATGTCCAGCAGTGCTGTCTGTCCTTCGGCACGCCGACCATTCTGGATAGCGTTTTGGTAACTTGGCACAGCAATAGAGGCCAGTATGCCAACAATAACAACGGCGATAATTAGCTCGATAAGCGTAAAGCCTGAGGCTTTTCCCATGTTATTTTACTCCTGATGTATTGCTATTGTTCTATCCAGCCACTGCGATGCATACCGACTTCATTGACAGCACCGCTGTATCCGGTATTCAAATCGATCAGGTTCCTGTCTTTACCGAGGGAGCCATTGTCTTTACCGAGGGAGCCATTGTCTTTACCGAGGGAGAGAGTGTCTTTACCAAGGGAGACAATAGTGGCATCACCGGGCATCCCTACAACGGAAAATAAGGAAAACCGGTCATGTATCTCTTTATCATTATCATTGTCTACGTCCCGAATCGCCGAAGCAGTGTGAAGGTCCACCACATAAAAGCGGCTGGAACCGATACTGGGTGTGCAGATGTTGGCCCCCGGGGCAGAGGAGGGAGCGTAGGTGCTGTAGAGCAACTGACCGCTGTAAACATCGCCGGTGGTGGTTGTCTTTTCCCCCGAAGCGGAAAGGTTGATATACCAGCCGTTACTGCTATCCAGTAGCGACAAGCCATTAGCGGTTTGCTGATCAGTACCCTGCTGGATAAGGTTACGGCTGGCATCGTACAGACTGCTATGGGAAATAACGTTGGGTGGTGTTGTGCAGTCATTACAACTGCCAAAGCGGTTATAGAAAATATTGGTATCACGGATAACGTAGTAACGGTCAGTATTTGAAGTGGCCATGGGGTTGGCCCGGTTACCACTGCCCAGTACTACCGCATCATATGCACGTCCCCGGTAAGTGGTTCTCACCAGCTCCGGTTGGTACATAAAACGACGATCGTCGATACTATCCGGAGATGGGCGTATATCTGTCTCATCTGCCCCAAGCTCTGCCAGCTTGATCATGGACCACAGGGCAGTTTCAACATCGGGAGCATTGGCATCAGGATAAGCCTTACCGATATCGATTCTGAAAACATTGCCACCGGTATCTGCAAAGTAGACCCGGTCTGTAAGGCCGTCACCATTACTGTCCATGGGTGCGGGGGATGCCACCACACTCCATTTCAGATCACTGCTTTCGTACTGTATCGGGTTTGCTGTATCAATGGCGTCAGGGGCAGTAAACGATTGGATTAATGACCCTGACGAAGCGTCAACGAAGAACAGGCCCCGGCCATTTTGTGAATATTTCCTGACTTTATGAGAGTCACCCGCTGCGTCGATAAAATCTTCACCCTGGCGATCATCATCATTGGTTGAGTCATAACCGGCACCAAAGGCAAGAGCATATTTATAGTTGATTGAGCTGGTCGTTACCTTGCCTTCGGTGGTCGTCACCAACTCCCGATGGCCCGGTAAAATAACAGGTACCGGTGTTGACCAGCTTTGGCCAAGCTCGGTAAATCCGGGCATGGTATGGTCAATCCGCCAAAGCAGGGTAGGAGTGCCATCCGGATTGGAAACGTCAATGGCATAGTAACTGCTGCCACCCCGGCGCATGCCGAAATAGAGGATCATGCGATCACCATCGGTATGTTTGATATTGCCGTCTTTGTTATAGTCAAGGCGGATCACGCTTATCTGGCCATCAAGCCCGTAGGGGTGGCCTGCATCATCACGGTTTTCATAGAGCTTTGCTGCGTTACCGGCGGTTTCTCCGGCAAAGAATGACCAGTTCTCAACCACGTTATTCCCCTGATCCTCAATAAAATGCAGGACGCCATAGTTGGTGCCAAAAGCCAGTCGTATATCGGGATTATTTTCACTGTACTCAGTGCCGCTGCCATCAGTATCGCCATAATTCAGAGTTACTGGTCTTGAATGCAGAATATCACCCAGAACCCAGTCCAGCGTATTGCCACTGCTGTCCAGTCCTTTGACCCAGTTAATCAGATCTGTAGCGGTGAAGCTCTCATTACCGTCAAGATTAAAACGGCTCGTATCAATATTATCCAGTGAGCCAATTGACTCCTGATTTTGAGCATTAACCAAATTGGTATAAAACGTCCCCCTTGAGTTTAGAAGGGTTGCCCCTAATCCCCCACTGGCCACATCACTACCATCATCAACAGTTCCCCAATACGTGCTACGGCCATCGGCAATCCGATTGCTGCCATCATCCAGTGCCACATCACATCGCCGATCAATCACGGTACCTGGCACGTGATCATCCAAATCTGTACAGGCAGGACTTGAGTCATCCTTATAGATTTTCAATTTTTTCAGATTGCCTTTCCATCGAGCGGAGTCGGTTGGGAGGAACATGGCATAGTAAGCATTGTCCAGCGACTCAGTTCGCTTGAATGTATTTACGGCAACTGCAGGAGAAACGAAGGTGCTGGTTTGCTGGAGAATTTCTCCCAGGGCACCCTGGAATGCTGAAGCGATATCGTTTACGACCACACACCCGGTGTCAGCGTCTATATTGCTGCCAACGGTTGTATAGCAGACTCCGTTTCCTTTATCTGCGGTCTCGCGTAACAGAGGCTGATCTGTCGCAAAACCAATGGTGTAGGTAAATGCTTTTTGATTTCCGGTAGCAATATTACCATCAAGTCCACCTGGTCCTGGCTTTGCCAGATATTCGGCAAGCTTTGGCAGACAATTTTCACTTAACCCACCACTGTTATCAGCATAATTATCACAGCTGGTAATGGGTGTCAGGCCATCGATCAGCAACCGATTATCAGATTTGACTCTGCTATTTACCGCAAACTCAGCACTCGGCTCTCCATCGGTTACGTATATGATGTACAGGTTTTGACAGGGTTTAACCACTGGAATATCGCCATATTCACTGGTGGTTTTGTATCGGCTTCCAGGGATTTGTTCTACACTGGTGTCCCGGCTGCCGGTCAGTTGTCCTCGATATAATTCCCGCCCCATAAAAAAGTTAAGGACTTCGTAGTAGGCACCACAAAGAGGTGTTCCGCCTTCTGGATCAATATAATTCAGGTCATTCAGAATATTGCTGCTATCCGGACTTATTCGGCGTCTGATATAGCCCCCTCTGCCCCGATCACGGCCATTCAGAAAAGCAGCAAGGCCGAAGTCTACTCCGGGGTTATTATTGATAAGATCGGTAATTGCATTAACTGCCAGGTTAATCCGGGTTCCGGGAGGTTGGAATTCAGTCTGATTATACCAGTTAAGGTAATTGCCAGGGCAGGTTGCGCCAACAACTGTTCCGGATGTTCCGAAAAAATAAACTGGAGTACATGGGCTGCCATCAACTAATAACTCGTAATTCCAGTAAATGGTGTAGCGGCTACTGGGATTTCGGCTACCACCATAAATAATTGATGGGTTATAGGGGCGTTTGGGGATAGAAGGGGCATCATAGTCCATACTCCCGGATGTATCTAACAAGATCATCACCTGGGGCCTGGCATTATTGTTAATATTGGCACCAGTAAACAGTTCCGTATCGTCAGCATGGGCAGCAAGTTGATACTGCAAAAGTACAGCGACAAGTGCCGCAGATTTAATGCCTTGTAAAATCACTCTATGCCACATTATACGACCAAATTTGTTATTCATGTTTATGTTGAAACCAGAACTTTCTGGTACGGCCCCTGGCTGTTTCTATGGGCTTGCCGTTGCCACTATATTGCCGACATTGACATTCCAATCCCCGGTTGCTGAACCACCCTGTTCACCCAACATTACTTTATAGGTGTTCATGGCCAGGGAGGTGGCTATGCCTGACTGTGCACTGTTCGTTTGAATCTGGTAAAACTCAACGCTGTACTTACCAACGCCACTGGCATTCTCGCTGCGGGGTAACGTCTGGCTGGAAGCCTGATAGTGAATGCTTGGGCTGGGCGCTGTATTGTTGGCACCACAGGTATGTGCCAATTTCTCTGGCTCGTCCATGGTATCGTCAGGGTCGTATGGGTTATAGGGAGCCTGGTCCGCCCCACAGATGCCCCGGTCAAAACTGTCCATGCCCATAACAGCAATCTGGTTGAGCGTTGCCTGTGCCTGGTTGAACGTAATCAGCTTTATTTCCGCATTGGCGATCATGCGCGGTGACCGGCTGGACTGGTTTACCAGTGTGACAGCAATAGTGGTCAGCATCATCAGAAACAACAGGGAAACCATCAGAATCATACCGCCCTGTTTTGCTTTGAACTGTGTCATCCCCGGTCACCGATAGGTCTGGTTATAGAGAAAGATGGTGGTACTGGCTAAACGACGATTGCGGTTATCGCCATTGGGCTGAACAGTAATGTCGCCCATCTGGTAGGTGCGAAAATCTTCAAAGGCATTGATTTGATCGGTAGTGGCCAGCAGGTAAAGTTTGATGCTTTGTACGTCATTCCATTGTTGCTCTGTCCAGTTATTAGTGTTGGCCGGTGTTCCCTGATAGCGGTTTACCTGACCATCGCCATTATCATCAATGCCCAGAAATACGCGCATGGCTTCGATATTGTTGGCCAGTGTGGTTTCAACCAGGGCGTCATTGACAAGACGGGTCAGCCTCAGCTGATTATCCCGAAGATAAAACAGGCTGAACTGATATTCCCGAATCTCCTGGTCAGCGGAAATTAACGGGGCATTGGCAGAACGGAAAAGGTGGCCTTCCTGAGTATTGGCGACCAGGTAGTTGGTGTCTGCCACTGGATTGGTAACCACTTCGCCAATTGCTCCCCGGAACAGCAGCCAGTCAGAAGGGAGGCCATCATTGGCGGTATAGTCTCCGGGCTGCCCGGCAGCGCAGCCGAAAATATCGTTACTGGCCCGTCCGGCCATAAATGCGGGGGAAGGGGTCAGGGCTGCAGCAATGCCAGTGCAATCATCGCTAACCGCCAGGCCATTTTGATTGATGCTCTCTGGCGGCAAGCCATTGATATACCCTGCAGAGCGAAGGTCGCGGGAGATGATGGCCAGTGCTGTGCGGGCATTATCATTGAGAGTAATCATGGCACTGCTGTCACGCTGGGCGGTAAAGGTGTTGAGATAGAGAACGGCCACACCAGCCAGCAGAAATAGCGAAAGGGTGACAGCGACCATCAGTTCAACCAGGGTAAACCCCTGTTGTCTTTTATCACTGGCAATGGCCCGCGGGTTTTTTATCATGACTTTCCTCACATCCATGTACTGCACCTAACCGATGGTGGTTTGTATCACCATGACCCGACGAAGATCATTATCCACTGTGGAGCGATAGCCTGCATCTGCGTCTCCGCAGGTAACCGCTGCCCTGGTATCGGGGCGGGTAAATTTTCCCCGCCAGACAATCGTCAGGGTCACATCGGTATTATTGATGTTGATGCATGCCCGTGGTGAAATGAGACCACCTGCTCCTGTGTCTGCAGCAGTCTGCACCTCATTACCAAAGAGAGCCGCTCCCCACTGCCAGAGGTCAAAGGCGGCTGTTTGCGCGGGTGTACAGTTAGAATTCGCCCCGTCGCACAGGGTTGCTGGCAGGGCTGGTGCGGCAGCAATATCGCCGTTGTAGCTGGCCAGCCCGGAATTATTGGCATTAATACGGGCTAACAGATCCTCAGCCAGTTGTAAGGCAATGGATCGTTGTTGTACTTCAACAATATTCTTTCGTGACTCAACCACGAGACCGGCAATGCCTAACAATCCCACTGATATGATGATCATGGCCACCAGCACTTCAATCATGGTAAAGCCGTTATTTCTGTTCATCACTTGTTTCCTGGGCATTGCCGGTATCTGTCTCAAGCTGTTCCTGAACCTTTCCAGTTATCAATAGTGATGTAGCGCCACCACCATCAATACTCAATATTGCAGTATCAGAAGCCCTGGCATCATTGATGGAAACATTGGCACCAGTGAAAAGTCCCCTTGCATCAAAGCTAAACTGTGCTGCAGTTGAATTGATCGCGGTACCGGAAAGGGGAGGGAGTTGCATTATGTCGACACCATTGGCGGTTACCGTGCCATTATTTCCAGCCCAGCCATTATCCGGTGAGATAATAACATCAGTACCACGGGTGATCGCTTCTGAGCGGGCAAATGCCAGGATACTCTGTATCTCTTCAGCATGACTGCGGACCCGATTATTGGCAATACTCTCGGTAAGGGAGGGGTAAGCAATAGACGACAGAATACTTATAACGGTCAGGGTGATGATCAATTCTACCAAAGTAAAGCCAGCAGAATTTTCAGGTATGAACTCTCTTATCTTTTCATCCATTTTTTTCATCGATGGTGCTGATGGCGTTATTGTTATTATTAAAAGTCAGTGATTGTATATCTTTTCTCACCTGATTTCTCACGTCATTCGGGATAAACGGTAGCTATTTTTGGATAAATGGCAATTAATTTCCCGATATGAGGGGGTTTCGACAATAAAAAAGCCAACCATGAAATTATCCAGGGCTGGCTTTTTGTGATGATCTATCAGGAGACAACTTTTTTTCACAAACAGTTAACAGACAGTCGTCTATTAGTTAGGAAAATAGGCACCAAGCTTGGTAGCCAGCATCATGTTTCCTTCAGCACGCAACTTACCCATCATAAACGCCTGCATGCCATCAATTTCTCCTGACATCACACCGGACATGGTTTCACTGTCCATAATCAGTGTTACGCTTGGGTCGTCATGGGTGCCAGCAACAATATCCAGAGACCCATCTTTAATGATCAGATGGTAGGCATCAGCATCTTCAATATCAAACTGGAAAATCTCATCGACGCCCGCTGCTGCATCGGTATTAAAGCGGCTTTTCATGGACTCAATGATTTCGGCAGGAGTGCTCATATTTTCTTTATCCTTCTTCTTAACATTAAGCATTTCTGGTTAGACAAAACGGATGTTATGGGTATTTACCGAATGTGTCAATGAAATTCAAACGCTTGTATGAATCTCTAACGGTAACAATTTCCGGCACCCATCACTTTTTTATAGTCCCCGCCAATGATAAATCAGTTATCATATAGGCCATTTTGATATTGGAACTCACAAGCCTTTCTAAGGAGGTCCCTTTGGAGTATCTGGCAGACTTTATTTTGTTTTTGGCCAAAACGTTTACCCTGATTGGTGGTGTGGTGATTTTAGTGGCTCTGGTGACAGCAATAGGTCAGAAAGCCAGAAAAATGCACAAGGGACATCTTGAGATTACTCGTCTTAATGAACACTACGAGCACCTTCAGGCGGATTTGAAACATGCCTTGCTGGATAAGGCTGAGCTGAAAAAAGAAGCCAAAGAGCAGAAGGAAAAGGCGAAGCTGGAGAAAAAAGCCAAAAAAAATAAAGAGTGTGAGGAAGAGGGTAAACCAAGAGTTTTCATACTGGATTTTCATGGCGATATTAAAGCCTCAGCGGTCAAATCGCTGAGGGAAGAGATTACGGCAGTTCTTTCTCTCGCAGATAAAGAGCGGGACGAAGTGGTGATCCGGCTGGAAAGTGGTGGCGGTCTGGTTCATTCCTATGGTTTGGCTGCATCCCAGCTGAAGCGAATCCGCGATAAAGGAATTAAGTTGACGGTCACCGTCGATAAAGTGGCTGCCAGTGGTGGCTATATGATGGCCTGTGTTGCCAATCATATTGTTGCAGCACCTTTTGCGGTACTGGGCTCTATTGGCGTAATGGCACAGTTGCCCAATGTTCACCGTCTTTTGAAAAAGCATGATGTGGATATTGAGTTACACACTGCCGGTGAGTTCAAGCGCACTTTGACCGTTCTTGGGCAAAATACCGAAAAAGGACGGCAGAAATTTATCCAGGATATGGAAGATACACATCTGCTATTCAAGGATTTTGTCAAGACCGAGCGGGAAGTTGTTGATATTGATCAGGTTTCAACCGGTGAAATCTGGTATGGTCAGAAAGCCCTGACGCTCAACCTTATTGATGAGATCAGCACCAGTGATGAGTATATCTACCGGAGGGTCGATGAGGTTGTTCTGGTACAGGTTGAGTATGTAATGAAAAAAGGCGTTGCCGACAAACTGGGGATGGCGGCTGAGTCAGCCCTGGATAACACCTTAATGAAGTGGTGGGGACGGTTTAACACCAGTCGCTTCTTTTCTTAGCAGCACCCGGTTCTTCAGGTATTCATCATTTTTGTTCTTATCTGAGCTGATTAAATTTGAACTATAGATCTAAATAGCAGTCAAATGTTCTATCAGTTATTCAAATGGACAATAATAATGAACCCTGTTGAAGCATCAGTAGCGACTGGTTACCATCATAATCAGTCGCATAATGACAATAATGTCGGTGAGACTAAGCATTGGACGCAGTCCAGAACCGTTCGGGCAGTTGCCGGGGTGGCCGTTTTAGCTTTAGGAGGGCTTGCGGGCCTGGCTGTTTCTTTGTTTGCCAGCCCCCTGGCTGCGATTATTGCCGCTGGTGCTGTAACTGCAGTACTTGGGGTGTGTGTCATTGGGTATTTTTACCACCATAGGGGTGGAAACAGCACAACGACACCACCTGATATACAGTCGCCAGAGCCTATCTCAGCGGATACAGTTAGTCCTGAAGCTCCCATTCAGCCATCTCCATCCACTGCTTCATATATTCCACCATCGTCACCGCCGCCATCCACTGCTTCCTATGCTCCTCCATCGCCACCGACGCCATCCACTGCTTCGTATGTTCCACCATCGGCAGCGACCCCATCCACTGCTCCTTATGTAGACCCGCCAAGGTTTGCAAATTATGCTTCTTATGTGCCATCGGCACCACCTCCATACTCCGCCTTTGCTGAGCCTCCTGCTTCAGCAGGGACTGCGGCCGCGCATGTGCCTCCAGTAACATCAAATCCCCTTCCTGCCGAGCCTCCCCCGGCCTACACGCCACTACCGGAATTCGTTGTAGAAGACCCTTTTGAGCCGCCACCAGCTTATAAAATAGTGGGGCCAGAGGAATGTATACAGATGCAGGAAACAAATGTGGATGCTTTGTTGAGGCAGCATGGGGAAACTATTTATCGAAGTAGTCGAGACGGTAATTGCCTGTACGATTCAGCAGCCCACCAGTGCCCGGAAATAGCCAGAGATGCAACAGATCTTCGACAACAGGTTGCCCGTTTTGCAAGAGAATGGCAGCAGCGCTATCCAGATGGCAACAGCAATTTTTCACCCATCGAGGCACGAGCCTATGCGAGATTACAAGGTGATGTTGGTTATGACGCTGGCAATACCTCCATAACTAATGGACTTGACGAAATAGCCGCTCCGGGATGTTTTTCAGACCATATAGATACTTTTTTTCTGGCACAGGTTGCCAAAATGCCAGTCATTGTCATAGATATTAATAACAATGTGACTCTTGCTGTCGATAAACATGGTCGATCCATTGATTGGCTTGATGCTTATGACAGTAGCCTGGTTCCCCGCAGAAAAATTCTCCTGGTGATTGATGGCCCACACTTTATGGGACGGCAGATGGCGCGGAATTAATTATTCTGCTCCATATCCGTGTTAATCCCTTCTCAAGCGTTCTGACAGGGCAATAGGGGATTCAAAGCGGAATACGACGATGTAGGAAGATACCAGCAGTGAGAGTATCGCTGTTGCCTGGATAATATGCGCTGAAATCTCACCAATCAGATTCTGTCCGCTGGCAAAAGCCGCTATCAGTATTGAAAACTCACTGGTCTGACCTAATCGAAAGCCGACTTCCCAGGCTGTGGACCGATTCTCACTGACCTTGCGCAGCAGAAAACCAAAAACCACCGGCTTGATCAGGATAACAGCCCCAGTCATCACCGTTGCCGGGAAAAGTACCTGGCCAATCAAGTCAAGATTGAAGCTGGCTCCGATAGAAAAGAAGAACAGCACCAGGAAAAAATCTCGTAACGGTTTAAGATTGATGGCTATATATTGGGCGATTGGACTGGTGGCAATACTGATACCGGCAATAAAGGCACCAATTTCATAGGAGAGGTTCAGGCTATGAGCTAACTCCGCAAAGCCAAGACACCAGCCCAGGGCCATCAAAAACAGATATTCATGAAAACGGTCAAAGCGGACCATCAATGGCAGCAGCAGGTATTTAACCAGCATAATAGCGGTGAAGATCAAGGCTGGCAGGGCAATAAAGGCCATGATGAGTTCGTTGTAGTTGGCACTATGCGACGGATTCAGGTTATAAAGCAGCAGGAGCGCAATAATGGCCATCAAATCCTGCAGAAGCAGCAGGCTGACCATGATCTCACCGGTATGTCTGTGATGCAGCACGGTGGTTGGCAAAAGTTTAATGCCGATGATTGTGCTGGAAAACATCATGGTTGCTCCAATGATGATCGCCTCGTTCTGGGGAAGACCAAATGTCAACCCGAGTCCATAGCCCGTCAGGGCAAAGAGAAATGAGCTCAGTAGGCCAACGGTAGCCGTTTTCCTGAGCAGATGGGCAAGGTGACTTGGTTGCATGTCCAGCCCGAGAAGGAACAGCAAAAAGATGATGCCAACATGGGCAATATCATTGAGCAGATTGGTGTCATTAACCACTTCCAGTCCAAACGGACCGAGTATGGCACCGAGGGCTATATAGGCTACCAGCAGGGGCTGACGTGTGAACAAGGCTCCGGTGGCGAGAATCGCTGCCCCGGTGAAAATCAGAAAAAAAGAGAAGAGCAGGGAACCGCTTTCCATCATTCAGGCTCATTCTTGGATTATTTATGGAAAGGACAGTATAACCAACAGTTTGGTTTTCGTGCAGAAGAAGGGGAAAATCTCTTCCAAATAAGAAAGAGATTCCAAACTGTGGTTAGAGCTGATGCCTCAACCGATACACAGGGGGTAATTTATCGGCAGCGGTTTGATAGTCCGTACTAAATGTGGTCAGAGCGGTCAGGGCGTAATCCGGATTCTGATCTTCCCTTAATCTGAAACTGCTGAATCCACAGCGCTTAAGGTAATAGAGCTGGTCCACAAGAATGTCGCCTATGGCTCTTATATCCCCTCGGTAATCAAAGCGTTCCCGAAGCAAACGGGCCAGAGAGTAGCCACGACCATCCATAAACCTGGGAACGTTAACGGCGATGACTTCAAACTGGTTCAGGGCATTGGCCACCGTTTCAGGTTCGTCGTCACTGTCAAACCAGATGCCAACCTGACCTTTATGCAGGCCATTGGCTTTCACAGCCTGATCAATTGACGACACATGGAAGAGCACATTGCCATCAGGTAATACGGGCTCTTCCGGATCCTGCTGCAGAATCTGAAAGTCATCATTTCTGATTTGCTGATCCTTAAGCAGCTTTGGCATAAACCTTCTCCTTGAATGGCTGCACACCAACCCGTCGACAGGTATCGATAAAACGCTCTTCCGGAGTGCGGAGTTCGACGTAGGTCTTCAGGATCTTATCGATGATGTCCGGCACTTCATCCATTTTAAAGGAGGGTCCGAGGATCTTTCCCAGAGAAGCGTCATGCCCGGATGCACCACCGACCTGAACCTGGTAATACTCTTCACCTTTACGATCAACACCGAGAATGCCGATATGACCGACATGGTGATGACCACAGGCGTTCATACAACCGGAAATGTTCAGATCCAGCTCGCCAATATCATGGAGAAAATCCATATCATCAAACCGTCGCTGAATGCTTTCTGCCAACGGAATGGAGCGGGCATTAGCCAGTGCACAGAAGTCGCCTCCCGGGCAGCAGATCATATCGGTAAGCAGACCCTGGTTAGGTGTTGCCAGGTTCAGTGGTTTCAGTGTCAACCAGAGCTCGTGAAGTCGGCTTTGGGGAACATCAGCAAAAATCAGATTCTGCTCGTGGCTCACTCTGAGCTCACCAAAACTGAACTGGTCAGCAAGGTCTGAGATAGCTTCCAGTTGCTCGGCACTGGCATCTCCCGGAGCGTCAGCCGTAGCCTTCAGAGTCAGGGTGACAGCACTATACCCCGGCTTTTTATGGGGATGGACATTTCGTCTGAGCCACAGTTGAAAATCCGGTTCGGCGGATAAAGCCAGATCAGTGAAGTCGATATTGGTCAGCTTTTCGTAGTCAGGCTCAGTAAAAAAAGATTGAACCCGATCAATCTCCTGTTGGGGAAGCCTGGTGTCTGTTTCTTTCAGGTGAGACCACTCAGTTTCAACCTTCTTTGCAAAAACCTCAGGTGTCAGAGCCTTCACCAGAATTTTGATTCGGGCCTTGTACTTGTTATCCCGCCGTCCATAACGGTTATAAACTCTCAGTACTGCATCCAGATAACTCAGGAGGTGCTCTGGCTCAAGGGATGGTTTGATAACGGAGCCCACCATGGGTGTTCTCCCAAGACCACCACCAGCCAGGATTTTAAATCGAACATCATTATTTTCATTTAAGAAAGCATGAATGCCGATATCATGCACCTGTGTTGCTGCCCGATCCTGTTCACTGCCACAAACCGCTATCTTGAATTTTCTGGGAAGATAAGCGAACTCCGGATGGAAAGTGGACCATTGCCGGATAATTTCACACCAGGGGCGGGGATCAATAATCTCATCGTGCGCTACACCAGCAAACTGGTCTGTTGTGGTATTGCGGATACAGTTGCCGCTGGTCTGAATAGCATGCATTTCGACAGAGGCCAGTTCTTCCAGAATTTCCGGTACTTCTTCCAGCCTTGGCCAGTTCAACTGAAGGTTCTGCCGGGTGGTAAAGTGGACATACCCTTTATCGTAACGTCTGGCAATGTAGGCCAGTTTACGCATCTGTGTACTGCTCACCATGCCATAGGGAATCGCAATGCGCAGCATGGGGGCAAAGCGCTGTACATAAAGCCCATTCTGAAGACGAAGAGGCAGGAATTCATCTTCTGGCAACTCACCAGCGAGAAAACGACGAGTCTGGTCCCTGAACTGCAGGACTCTCTCATCGACTATCTGCTGGTCGTAATCATCGTATTTATACATGAATTGTTCGTCTGATTAGCCACATCCAGGGAACAGGTCAGAAACCTGGGACAGAGGAAGAATACTGATTTTTACTTATAAGTAAAACTATTATTTATTAATAAAAGTAGGCTAAAAAGTAATAAATCAAAGGGGTGCAATAAGTTGATGGTTGGTCAGGGTTTCGCTAATTTAAATGAGTTGAGACAATATGTGCCATTTTGACAGTATCAAGGAGATAAATAATGAAAGACAGTACAATTGATGCCATTGCGGCTGTTGCATTGATAATGCTGGTTGTTGCGACGGCGGTATACTGGGTCAGTTCTCAGTAAAAGCTTAAGTGTTTTGAGTGACGACATACACCACAAATAAAAGTATCAAAACAAACAGTACGGTTCCGGCGATACCAGCGATGATGTAGTGCGCTGGCTTTCCCTGCTGGAAATCCCTTTCCAGATTCGCCCTTTTCTGAACACCGAATGCAGCAGACAGCGCACTCAACACCACTGATTTAATGCCTGTCCCTTTTCTTTCTGACATCAGCCAACTCTCTTTATCAACTGTTAACATGAACATATTATGATCTTGTTAATTCAGTTGGCAAACAGGTAAGACTAATTGAGGACGATAACCCTGATCCGGTAATGGGTATCTCTGGCTGCAAAGTAGCCGATCCAGCTATCGTTATCAGCATCTGTCCATGATACCAGTTGATCAGCCAGCATTTGGGTACCTCTGGCCCCCAGATCCTTGACATAGGGCAGTAACACATAAGCCATTGCACCGAGAACCAGGCCATTGGTTGCGGATGTCACTGCTCTTTGCAAGGCAATATTCAAACCACCGGTAGTGTAATAATTCAATACCCCATTCATGGCGTAATAGGTTGCTATCGGGAGAATGGTTGCTGCTGCTACAGGAACTACATAGCCTCTGATGTTTTCGGGCAGAGGGATCAGTTGATATCCTGATGAAGTTATCGCCTCCGCCCGCTCACCAATAGAGGTTATCTGATGCTGCAGGTTGGTGATCAGGCTTGTGTCGTCTGAACCTGAAAGGCTCAGGCGTTCATCCTGGCCTGCCGGTATCATTTCATTTAACTGGTAAAAACGATACCCGATTTCCAGCAACCCGGCTCCTGAGGCAAGAGCATAAGCTGACGTTGCATCCCACCCCCTGCCTTTAAAGTACGTCATATAGCCATTGTGAATGGTGTGTTGAATACTGGTCTTTATCGAGTTGTTAAAATCACCGGCAAGCTCAGGCAAATGTTCGAAGCCCAGGTCTCTTCGAATTAAAGACAGCGCACCTCCGGGAACGTTGCCAATCATATTCAGGCCATACCCGACCATCAGCATGGCGATACCGTCAATTGTTTCATCATTCAGGCTATGGAGCATGGGCCATTTCCCAAAGACCTGATGCAAACGACCTTCGTTATGTAGTGTCTTCAGTGAACTGCCAACAACGGAAGACATGCAGTTAAGCATTCGATTGGTGGGTGTTGTCCTCATGAATAGTCTGAACGTTTCTGTCCTACTCGTCTCTATTACGTTTTTTTCAATTTTTCCGGTGTTTACTGCCGCCGCTGCTGGTCTGTCCGGGTCGCCGAGCACCTTTTCGCCATGATTCGCCAGTAATGAATATGCGGTAAAGCCTTCAACAAAATCCGCAGCGCACTGGGCAAAGAGAGAGTCAGTATCCGTAAACACCTGATTCTGGACAAGATTCCGGATTGAATGAATAACATCAATACCCAGAAGTAAATAATTCCAGCGTAAAAGATTTTGCCAGAATGAGTGTGGCTGCCAGGTTACCATGTTCATGGCAATAATGGGGACCACCTGAGGAACAAAAGCACCCACAGCTGCTACCCTGGAAAGATTCTCCTCTTTCTCAAGTATGATTTTTACTTTTTTACCCACCATTTCATCCGTGGTATTCAGTGTTAGATTAATGAACCGATCATTATTTGCACGCTGGATTTTCCCATTATCAACAACAGAAGATTCCTTGTCATGCCAATACATTTTATTTGACTCTGCGTCTCCTGAACTGAAAAAAGCCTGATCATGTTCTGATTGAAGTCGTATGGGTATTTTACCGTAAATTTGTTCTTTTAATATCTCGGTATCAATTTCCAATTGAAGTGGTGTGTTGTCTTTGACTGTAATCTCCACAGAGTTGTTATTGCCGGGAGATAGCTTCGAAATATTAACAGCAAAAGAATTAACAGGGAAAACTGAGAAGACAAAAAATATCAGAAAGATTTTACTGTTAAATAACTCAGATATGAGTGACAGCAGGGGCAGGGGATAATAAACAGTCGTATCTGATTTAAATGTTTCAGGTTTTTTTCTGGATTTGAAGGATAATAGAAAAGCCATTATTTACCACCTAAGTAGACAGGCTCTCCTTTGCCACAGAAAAATCTGGAATAATATTGTTTAAAGTTGTTATCTCTGTTGTAGAGACGAATTTTCAAATATTTTAAACGAATCTAATATTTTTTAATCATAATTAATTGAGATACAAAATTTGTTTTTATTCCCTTTGCATTCCCATAAATGGATTAATAAAGATTTATATCTATTATCAAAATCAGTTTTTTTTACTGCTGACTTTCAGTAACCACATCTATACGGTAACGAATCGTATCTGCCAGAAAATATTCTGACCAGCTTCCAGGCTCTGCCTCCATAAATTGAAGAATTGGCTTTTGTACAGTGTTTGCTGCCCAAATACCATATCTCTGAAGAACAGGTGACAATAAATGCGTGGCAGCACCAAGTACCATTCCTTCATAAGTGGCATCAAATAGTTTAAACAACGGAGATGAAACATCAGATCCAGTAGTTAATTTAAATGCACCATAAATGACAGCAGGTATTGCGACACCAAGTGTCAGTAGTTGAAGTTCAGATAATTCCGGTAGTGCCAGGGCTTTATTGATGGATACTCCTATTGCTTCGGCCCGCTTGGTCAATGAATGAACCTGATGGGTCTGGTCCCGCCCTGCCATGCCCTGTTGGGCATACAGCCTCAACAGGATTTCAATAACCCCTGCACCCGAGGCCATTGGCAGAGCGTAGCTCTCATTAAAACTATGAGATTTGAGTTGGCCCTTAAAGAAATCTTCGTACCCTGCCTGAAGAGTAAGCTGAGTGGCTTTAACAATTGACCGGTCCAGTTCATTCTGTAACGCAAGATCCTCAATTGCATTAGAAAAACCAATGGTTTGCTTTAGTAACTTAAAGAAGTCTCCCGCCTCAAAAGCAAAGGTATTAAAACTATAGCCGACCATTATTTTTGCCAGGCCATTGATCGACTCTTTGTTCTGTCCTTGCAAATATTGCCACTCGTCACCGATGTGATTTTTCTGGATGTCAAACAGTGCTGATGCCACTGTGTTTGAGATACAGTCCATCAGCCTCTTGAAGGGGGCGCTCATAACATATGCCCGGATGGTTTGGCTTTTGGTTCTGGACGATGCCGAAGTCTCTCCATAATTGGCAGCTTCAAAAAGCAGGAACCCTTCAATAAAATCTGCTGAACATTGCGTTGCCAGGGATTTTTGGTTACCAAACGTTTGGCTCAGAACAAGATTTCGAATCGATTTAACAAGATCACCTCCCAATAGCTTATAATTCCATCTCATGAGTGCTTCGTAGAAAATAACGGGCTTTGGACCGAATGTAACTTCATCCATGAAGATAACAGGAATCATTTGAGGGAAAAATGCAGCAAGGGCTGACAACCTGGAAAGATCTTTCTCTTTTCTTATTCTTATTTTTATAATCTTGTCAACATGACTTTGGCCTGGCGTGAGTGTTAAATAAATCAGCTCATCTGTATTAACTCTTTTGTTACTTTCTTTTTTCAGTGCGCTGATTTGATCATGCCATAATATCTGCTGCTCACCATTTTCAAATAACAGGCTCTCATTTTCCAAAATAATTTGTACAGGAATGTTACCCTGAAGATCTTTCTTAAGACCTTTGGTATCGATGGCAATCGTGATTTCCTGCTGTTCTGAAGCTACTATTTCTAAATCAGAATGACTGTCTGGTGATAACAGGTAAACTTCATTTTGATGGGATGCATAAGCCAGTGAGGCGTTACACAATAAGAAAATCAAGGATATTAACCCGGCAAATCGAAGAGTCTGGAAACGGTCATTGGACACAATTATTCTTGGCATACCTACCATCCTGAATGGGAGGCACTCCATTGCCATTTCAATCTAAGGTTAACTATTTCAGGCCAGGAGCCTGAAATAATCCGACTATTATAATTGTTGTTTGCTTATTGTTAGGCAATAAATTAGTGAAAAAGTTTCTCAATGTGAGAAATATCGCTATTGCTTCCAGTCAAAACCACAATATCACCGGCATTTAAAATCATTCCGACTTGTGGTTGCAGCACCATATTATCTCGACGGACCTCGACAATTGAAACGTCTGTACCTTTAAAATCAAGAGACTCAATGGTTTTCTGATCTGCCGCACATTTTTTGCCCAGGGCAACGGCGTGGCGATAGGTTTTCGTATCATTCTCCAGCAGGTAATCACTAATGCCCGGATAAAAGCCGTTGAGGATTTCATACCCTTTGGTTCTGGCTTCATGGACTCTTTGACGAACACGGATAGGGTTCATGCCCAGCATCAATAGGGCATGCTTGACAATGACCAGGCTGGACTCGAGCACCTCTGGAATAACCACCGTTGCCCCGGCCTTTTTCAATGCATCGGACTGGCTGTCATCCCGCGTGCGAACAAGAACGGGAACCTCGGGCGATTGCTGTCGAACAGCCTGTAGGATTTTAAGCGCATTTTCGGGGCGGTCGATACAGATAACCACCTGACTTGCCCGCTCCAGTCCAACCGCCATCAGCAGTTCTAACTTCCTGCAGTCCCCAAAGAAGACCGGATCACCGGCAAGACCCGCTTCATGTACATGAATAGGGTCATCATCAATGGCAACGTATGCTTTGTTTTCCTGGGTCAAAAAGCGGGCAATGGTTTGCCCGACACGGCCATAACCACAGATCAGGGTATGGTGGTGTATATGGGCAGTTTGCTTGCGGACTTCCTCTTCTTTTATCCGATGAATACTCTGTTCGGATTTATCGAACTTGACCAGTTTAACGATGGCATTGCTGTTTCTGATCAGAAGCGGCGCAATAATCATCGATAAGATGGTAATCGCGAGTACAACGGAAGTCAGGTTGCCGCCACTCTCACCATATTGCGATGCCAGGGCAACCAGGGCGAAACAGAACTCGCCACCCTGTGCCAGTGACAGGCTGGTTCTGAGGGAGATATTTTTGCTCTCGGCAAAGGTTCTGGTCAGGGTGTAGATCACCAGAAACTTAAAGACGATCAATGCTACCGTACCCAGTAGAATCTCTTTCCAGAAAGTGACCAGCACATCCATATCCAGCATTAAGCCAACGGATACGAAAAACAGCCCGAGGAGCACATCCCGAAAGGGTTTGATATCAGCTTCAACCTGGTGTTTGTAGTGGCTCTCACCCATCATCATGCCTGCCACAAAACCGCCCAGCGCCATGGATAAATCCATTGCGTGAGAGAGCCAGGCGGCCATCAGGGCAATAACCAATGCCATAAGAACAAACAGTTCTTCAGACCTGGCCTTGGCAACTTCGTGAAAAATAAGGGGTAGAACCCATTTGCCAATGGCCAGCATGATCACCACAAACACAACCCCTTCGGCAAAGGCAAACCCGAGGGAGGAGGCGATGGAGCCACTGCCTCCACCGATCAGGGCAGGAATCATAATCAGAAAGACAACGGCAGCAATATCCTGAAATAGCAGGACACCGATGGCCAGCTGCCCCTGGCGGGAACGTATTTCGTTACTCTGGGTGAGTTCCTTGGACACAATCGCGGTGGAGGAGAGCGCCAGTGCCGATGCACAGACAAAGGATGTGAGTACGGCAAAATCAAAAGCGATCAGAACGCCAAAAATGCCGACGCCTGTCAGGAGTACCTGCAACCCACCCAGGCCAAATACCTCTTTTTTCATGGCCATAATGGTTTTCATGGAGAATTCCAGGCCTAAGGTAAACAGCAGGAAAACCACCCCGATCTCGGCCAGCAGGGCAATATCAAAGTCCTGCTGTATCAGTCCGGAAGTTGTTGGCCCAAGAATGATGCCGACAAATAAATAACCCAGGCTTTCCGGCAGTTGAAATCGCTTGAAAAAGGCAATAGTGACGGCTGACAGAGCCAGAATAAGCATGAGTTGATTGAAAAATGTAAAGTCCATGGGATCGCCAGCTGAATTTATTAATGCCCAGAGAGAGTATAAGCAAAAACATCATATTGTAGTTATATCTACGTAATCTTTACTAACTCTACGGTTATATTATCGCTATGATAGACACCCTTTTTAGGGAATAGTTTATGATTCAACTGACTTTATATACCACGTCCGGATGTCACCTGTGTGAACAAGCTGAACAAATGCTCAATTTTCTGCAAAAGCAGCAGGTTTGCCGATGGGTAGCTGTCGAGATCAGTGAGGATGATCGTCTGGTTGATCGTTATGGTGTCCGGATTCCGGTCATCGCGTCAGCAGAGGGCAGGGAACTTGGCTGGCCATTTACCCTTGAGGCGTTGAATCAGTGGCTGATAACCCCCGTTTCAGGATAGGATAGCAATATCGACGGTTGTTAATTGGCAGGGATCGCATGATTAACTACGCTCTGGCTCAAAGACGAGAATCGCGTGCCAGGATGGCATCGTCCGGGCTTAATGACAGTAACACTGGAAAGAACGTGTCTGACGACAAAAACCGCCTCCTCAAACTGGCAACCTATGCCTCAGTGGCAACGGCAAGCCTGCTGATCATTGCCAAACTTATTGCCTGGTTTATGACCGGCTCCATGAGCCTGCTGGCTACCTTGCTGGATTCCACCATGGACATTCTGGCCTCCCTGATCACATTATTTGCCGTCAGGATTGCCATTGCGCCAGCGGATGAAGACCATCACTTTGGCCATGGCAAGGCTGAGCAGCTTGCCGTTCTGGCTCAGTCAGCCTTTATTGGTGGTTCGGCCATTGTTCTGGTGCTTAACACGCTTGACCGGATAACCGGTGAGGACGTGATGCTGGAAAATGAAAGCGCCGGTATTATGGTGATGGTCTTCTCCATCATTGCCACACTGATCCTGTTATCCATACAGCGCTATGTCATCCGAAAAACCAACTCAGCGGCTATAAAATCGGACTCACTGCATTATCAGGTCGATCTTCTGACCAATATTGCGGTGCTGGCTGCGCTGATTGGCACCAGCTATGGCTATCACCAGGTAGATAATGTTCTTGCCCTGCTGATTGGCGGTTATATGTTGTTCAGTGTCAGGAGTCTTGCCTGGGAATCCATCGAGCAGTTGATGGACAAGGCTCTGCCTGAGGAAGAACTTCAGGAAATTGAGAAACGGGCCCTCTCGGTTGACGGTGTTCTGGGTATTCATGACGTCAAAACCCGGATGTCCGGCTCAACCCCGTTTATTCAGATGCATCTGGATCTTGAACCACATACGCCGCTGATCTATGCCCACGATCTCGGCGTTCAGGCCAAGCGAGCAGTGCTTGAATACCTGCCCGAAGCGGATGTTATTGTCCATCTTGACCCTGAAGGTCATGATGAGGAGCCGTGAGATTAAAGAATTCCAGTGATGTTGCCCTGGTTTTCCGGGCAGCCTCTTCCGGGGATTGCCCGGTGTGCGTGGCAATCATTTGCACAACCTCAAAGAGAAAGGCCGGTTCATTTCTCCGGTTTTTCGGCTTTTTCGCCAATGTTCTTGGCAGCAACCATGGTGAATCAGTTTCCACCATCAATCGGTTTACAGGAATATCCTTCATCAGCGGGTGAAGATGGGTTCCCCGTCGTTCATCACAGATCCAACCGGTAATGCCAATATGGCAGTCCAGGTCCAAATATCGATACAGGGCTTTCTTATCGGCTGTAAAGCAATGTACAACCAGCTTGCTGACCTGATCCCGATAGTTTCTGATGATATCCGCAAAGCGTTCTGAAGCATCCCGCTCATGGCAAAACAGTGGCAGGCCAGACTCAATAGCCAGCTCTAACTGACGCTCAAATACTTTCTCCTGGACAGGCCGTGGGGAAAAGTCACGGTTAAAATCCAAACCGGTTTCGCCAACGGCCACCACCACTGGTTCACTGTATAAGGCTTTCAGCTCTTTAAAGGTCTGGGTATTGGCATCTTTGGCTCCATGCGGATGGATACCGGCGGTACAAAAGCAGTGTTCTGAATATTTTCTGGCCAGCCCCAGTACCTTCTGTGACTCTGTCAAAGAAGTACCGGTGAGGATCATGGTAGTAACACCGTGCTCAACAGCACGGCTGACAACTCCATCACGATCCTGGTCAAAAGCCTTATCACTGAGGTTAACGCCTATATCCACCAGCTGCTGTGTCATTGAGAATCCCGTTATAACCCGTATGTTTGCCGGATATTTTGCTGTTGATTCTTCTTATAAACAAGGTTCTCATCAACAGGCAATAGCCGTATCCTTAGGCGCTAATATTTTCAGTCTAAAAAATTTACAGGAGCAATGGCGGATGCAAGTCACCGGGCTGGCGATCTACCCAATCAAATCAACCAGGGGAATACCCCTGGAAAGCGCCCATGTCACTCGAAGAGGTTTTGAGCATGATCGCCGCTGGCTGCTGACGGATGAACATGGCAAGTTTATCACTCAACGGCAATATCCAGAGCTGGCAACCGTGGTCACATCCATTGTTGATGGGGGATTACTGATTACCCGGCCAGCGGTCGAGAACCTCTATGTAGCGATACCGGAGGAGGGCGCTTGCTCTTCCACAGTAACGGTTTGGAAAGACGATTGTCAGGCACTGGATGCCGGGGATGCTGCTGCCCGGTGGTTCAGCGATTTCCTGGCTATAAAATGCAGGCTGTTTTATCAGCCGGAACGATCAATCAGACCAACCGATGCCAGATACTCCCGACCAGAGGATCACACCAGTTTTGCCGATGGTTTTCCTTTCCTGCTCACCAATGAAGCATCTCTGGCTGATTTGAATCAACGCCTGACTGATGCAGTGCCGATGTCTCGCTTCCGGCCCAATATTGTTATCAGTGGTCAACAGCCCTATGAAGAAGACACCTGGTCAGTGATCAGGGTAGGAGAGATCACATTCCGGGTAGCCAAACCCTGTTCACGGTGTGTAATGACCACCGTCAACCCTGAAACCGGACAGAAAGAGGGGAGGGAACCACTATTTACGCTGGCGCAATATCGTCGAACGGAAATGGGGGTTATCTTTGGCCAGAACCTTATTCCGGACCAGGAAGGTATTATCCGGATAGGCGATAAGGTTACGATTCTGGAATATTGAGTTATTCAGGTAATAGCAGATGCTATTGCCTGATGTCTTTTTTCGTCAGGCCACAATAGCCCTGACCTTTGCCAAAGCCTCATCAACGACCGATTTTGAAGCTCTTTCCACCTTTTTTATGTGTCTTGCCTGGTAATCTACCGTTCGAACCTGCTGGCACACTACAACCCCGGAAACCTGATTGCCCGCTATTGAAACTTCAAAGGCATGACCACGGGCAGTGGAGGTGACAGGTGCTACCAGAACCAGCTTTGTCCTCTGGTTAAATGCTTTTGGAGATAAAACCAGTGCAGGCCGAGTCTTCTGTATTTCCACGCCTCGCGTTGGATCAAAGTCAACCCAGATCACATCGCCACGCTCGGGAATATACGCCATTACAGAAGCTCCTCTCCCTTTGGTGCATCATTGAGCCATTCCCGGTCTTCTTCATCCAGAATGAAGGCACTGGCAGGACTGGCTGATAGCAGTTCGTCCATTGTGTACTCTTTATGGGAGCTGGCAGGTTTGATAACGATCTCACCATCAAGTGCTTCAATCTTGATACTGCTATTTACCTCAAGGCCAGCTTTGGCGAGAACCTTAGCGGGTAATCGCACAGCCGCGCTATTACCCCATCGCTTGATTTCAGTTTCCATGTAAAACCTTTTTAGTATCTATCTATGTAGATACTAGATAGTAGTCAGAAAAGTGTCAACAAATGTATATACCTTTCGCTCCTTCTTGAAGATCATTTCTGTGCCATCTTTCTATCTTGCCTACGACCTGCGATCACCAGAAGGCAGGGCGTCAGAATCAGTGTCAGCAGAGTGGCAAAGGCCAATCCCCCGGCAATGGACGTTGATAGCTGATGCCACCACTGGGCAGTTGGGCCGCCAATCTCAAGTCGATGGTTGAACAGATCAATATTGGTGGAGAGCACCATTGGCATCAGACCCAAAATAGTAGTGACAGTGGTCAACATCACCGGTCGCAGACGCTGGGCACCGGTGCGAAGAATCGCTTCTTCAGCCTTCATACCCTGTTTGCGTAACACATTGTAGGTATCAATCAGCACAATATTATTGTTGACCACGATACCCGCCAGGGAAATAACCCCAATACCGCACATCACAATGCCAAAGGGTTTTCCAGCCAGAAGCAAGCCAAACAACACACCTCCGGTAGACAGTACCACCGCTGACATAATCAGGAATGCCTGGTAGAAGCTGTTGAACTGAGTCACCAGAATCATGGCCATCACAAACAGGGCAACCGCAAATGCCTTGATCAGGAACTGACCGCTTTCCTGCTGATCTTCATTCTGTCCTTTGATGGTAAAGCTGACTTCCTGTGGCACCTCCAATGCATCAAGCTGCGCCTGCAACTCGGGCAGCAGGTCATTGAGCAGAATGTCTTCGGCCAGGTTGGCACTGACCTTGACGGTTCGTTTACCATCCAGATGCTTGATACTGTCAACCTTGGGGGCAATCTCCCGGGTCGTGAAGTTGTTGATGGGGACCAGGCCCGCCGGGGTCATCAGCCGGAGCTGATCAATGCTCTCCAGGTGGCGGTCTGACTCAGGAAAACGAATACGAATATCCACTTCATCACTGCTGTCATCCGGACGGTAACCGCCCACCGTTAAACCCGAGGTCACCATCCGTACCAGACCACCGGCACTGCTGACATCGGCACCATAGCGGGCAGCTCCGGCACGGTCTACATCGATGCGCCATTCATAGCCGGAAGTAGGGCCGTCGTCTTCCAGATTGGTAAAGCCATCAATGCCGGTCAGAATCGTTCTGACTTTGCCCACGGTCTCGTGGAGGACATCAAGGTCTTTGGCACTGACCACCAATTCCAGGGGTTTACTCTGGGGAGGGCCATCTTTTCTTCGTTCAACGGTGATGTCGAGACCGGCGAAATGGGCAAGTTTCTCATTAATCTCTTCTGCCACCAGGGCTGCTTTGCGGCGATATTTCCAGTCCACCATATTCAGGCGGATGGTCCCCACTTCCTGGTTATCACCGGTTCGGGCATACAGCGTTTTTAATTCTGGCTGTTGCAACAGGATCGCTTCTACCCGTCGCAGAATCTCATCCTTTTCATCTATGGACAGGTTGCTGGAGTTCACGCGCACCTTGATCATGATGTTGTTGGTGTCAACATCAGGAAAGAACTCAATGCCTTTGCCAAAACTGATAAAGGCAAAGTAAATGGCTACCACCATCGCCATGCCAGAGAACAATATTTTTAAAGGGTGCCGGATCGCTTTCGACAACGTGCGAATATAGATCCCGGCCCAACCGGGCACATTGTTTAAATCTCCGGTTTCCGCTTCGGTGATGGACCTTTTTTCCAGCTCACTGAGTTTTCTGGGCTTACCAATCAGGGAACCGATGGTTGGGATAAAAATCAGCGCCATCACCAGAGATGCGGAGAGGGTAGCAATCAGGGTTAATGGCAGATACTTCATCATCTCACCCATAATGCCCGGCCAGAACATCAGCGGGAAAAAAGCCGCAAGTGTGGTGGCTGTGGATGCGATGATTGGCCATGCCATGCGTAACGAGGCTTCCTGATAGGCCTGCCTGCGGGCAACCCCCTCACTCATTTTCCGGTCAGCATATTCAGTGACCACAATGGCACCATCAACCAGCATACCAACGGCGATCATCAGCGAGATCAGGACCACCATATTAATGGTTAAGCCCATCATGGCGATGATCAGAATGCCAGTCAGAAAAGAGCCGGGAATGGCGATGGCTGCCAACACGGCGCTGCGCAGGCCCAGCGCCCCGACAATCACCGTTACCACCAGAGTGATGGCCGCCAGAACGCTGTTCTGCAGGTCGTTGACCATATCCACCACATCCACTGACTGATCACCCACATAGTCAACCTTCAGGGTTTTCGGTGCCAGTTTCTGGCCTTCAGCAATAATGGCTTTGGCCAGCATCACAGTTTCAATAATGTTTTCCCCGGGGCGCTTTTTGATTTCCAGGGCGATACTGTTGTTGCCGTTCATTCTGGCGTAACCGCCACCGTCCTTGAAGGTACTGAGAACGCTGGCAATATCACCAAAAGTAATTACCCGATCACCGTCCGCCTTGACGGGTTGGGAGAGGATATCAGCCACGGTTTTGTAGACAGCAGGGACCTTGACCGAGAACCGTCCCTTACCATTGTCCAGGTTGCCGGCAGCAACCAGCTGGTTGTTCCGGGAGACCAGATTGATCACATCCGCAGGCACCAGCCCGTAACTTTCCAGCTTGAGTGGATCAATAATAACGTCAACCACTTCCTCCCGATCACCAGCGATATCCACCTCCAGAATCTGCTTTCTGGATTCCAGCACATCCTTAAGTTCCCGGGCGATTCTCACCAGTGCGCGCTCGGGCAAATTGCCAGACAGTACCGCCGTAATCACCGGTTGCATACTGGCAAAGGAAATCTGGTTGATAATGGGCTCATCGGTATCCTGTGGCAGCTTACTTTTGGCAAGGTTAACCTTATCCCTGACGTCTGCAAGGACCTCATCCGTATCCAGTCCGGCGATAAACTCCAGGGTAATGGAGGCATGGGACTGGGATGCAGTGGCTTTGAGTTCCTTTACACCTTCTATCGCCCTGAGTTCATTCTCCAGGGGAAGTACCAGCAGCCGTTCGGCATCTTCCGGCGAGATGCCTTCGTGTGATACGGAGATATAAATGACTGGAATCGTGATATCAGGGTTCGACTCCCTGGGAATCGTAAGATAGCTGGCCAGCCCGGTCATCAGGATTAACGCCAGCAGCATCATGACCGTACGGGTCCGCATGAGTGATGCAGCAATCAGACTTTGCATTGGCCATTACTCCCCGGCAACCAGAGAAACATCAGGGTTGATGACATCAACCTGATCACCGGACCGAACAAAGCCCTGACCACGGGTAATGACCCTGGCCTGTTCGGGAATGCCTGTCACCCAGAGGCGGTCACTTTCCGACTTGACGACATCGACGGGGGTGAACTCGACCCGATTGCCCGTTGTCACCCATTTAATCCCCGGTTCGCCTTCTTCACTCAACGCAAGCCATGCAGGACTTATTTCCAGTGCCATAACTGCTTCCATCAACAGGTCGGCTTCAACGCTGAGGCCTGCGGGAACTTTCATATCAGGGTTCGGGATGGTTAGCTCAACAGAAAATGTCCGGGTTGATGGATCAGCCTGTCGATCAATAAAGCGAATAGTGGCTTCGCTGGTTGCTCCGTCGAGAAACCGGACAACCGCTTTCTGGCCGGAGGTAAAATAATTAATGTGATTCTGGGGAACATCGACATGGACCACCAGTGGGTCAAGGTCGAGAATTTCAGCCACCGGTTTTCCTTTATCAATAAAGTCACCAATTTCCACATAGCGCTTGTTAAGAATGCCGGAAACAGGGGCCTTAATCAGGGTATTGTCCCAGTGCGTCTGGAGCTGCTCTTTTTGCGACAGCGCCTCAGCCAGGGAAGCCTCTAGCTGAGTAATCTGATTATCAGCAATGTGTTTTTTCTTTTGCAGCATAAGGGCTGACTGGTAATCCTGCTCAGCTTGTCTGACACGAGCTTCAGCAGACTTCAGTTGAGCCTTCAGACTGCCTTCACGTAGCCGGATAATTTCGTCGCCCGATGCCATCAGCTGACCACGTTCAGCACTGATATTAATAACCCGGGCTGCCAGTTCAGCACTGACTGTGACGGTCCGGTCAGTTTCCGTGGTGCCATAAAGTGTCAGTGTGCGATTGACCGGTGATTGCTCAAAGTGAGAGGCCTGGACAACGGGAATAACCGTATTTTCCTGACTATCCCTGGAAGGCGGGCTGACTTTTTCAGCGTCGTTAATATTAACGACATCCGCAGTCAGCAGGTAGATACCAATGCCAACCGCTATAACACTGGCGGCTAACCATGAGCCGTTCACATTGACTAACTTTTGCACTCTTGTTTACCCCAGTATCATATTTTTATTCTGAGCTGGCAGTCATTGCCCTGACGTATTTCATCGTCTATCCGGCGAGTTACCGAAGCATTAGATAAGAATCATTTATAAAAAGTACAACGCCGGACGCGTATTAGTATCCATAAGATCCGGAGTTCTCGCAATATCCCATAGGAAATACGACCAGTTTCTTATAGTTCAACCAGGTGATGAAAGGAAAAGGGAGAATCTGACCACCATTTCTGAAGTGATCAGAGTTCTGAGTAAATGGAATGCGTTAGTTCACGGTTTTAGCATCAGGAGTAGATTGACCCCGGGAATATATTACCGGACGAAGAACATCCGACATTGGGTGTTCATAATAATGATGTGGCACATGGTGATAGCCAAAGCTGGCAAAGGTTAAAACCGTTTGAAGCCCATGGGCAAGAGAAGGCTCGGCAATCATTTCCACAACTGTATGCGCTAAATGCATGTGACCAAAGAGGTTTTCCCATGCACCATGATGGTGATCATGGTAGTGCTTCTGACCACCACTGATAAACTCACTGACACCATGGCTATGGTCAATTATCTCGGCAATATGGAAACCGGAACTTATCAGACTGGTCAAGGTGTGATACGCCGTCGGCCCAATACCAACAGAACCGGCAAGATTTTTCAAAAAGGCAAAGTGTGAATGATGATGACCATGGCTTGTTATGCCCAGCAATGAGCCGCTGTATTTGATAAAGTCCATGCCGTGCAACACCAGGCCAACCAGATCACCATAGCCGATGATGGTTTTGAATATTGGATCTCTGTACAGTTTCCAGCGATCAAGTACGTAGATAAATTCCGGAATGTTTTCCTGGTTGAATATAAGGACCATCGAGTAACTTTCACCAATATCCAGCACCATAAAATCGTCATGGACAGCGCTTGCAAGGTTCTCTGAATCTTTGAATGAAAGGTTGTGTGGTTCCGGCTTAAATAAGTGCAGGGTTTGAGAGTTCCTGGTTGTACCCGTCAGGTAGTCCGCAGCCTCGGTAATGTTGTCTAATTCTTTTTTGGCATGATGGAATAAGGACGGGTGTAGATGCGCAATCACAGCCCTGGTGGTCGGATTGTCTTTATCACCAAGCGACAGTTCATCATAATCAATACCTAACGGAATTTTGGTTTCCCTGCTGTCTTTTTGTACGGTGATTGAACCAAGCTCTGATAAGTCATTTAGATCTCTTTGAAAGTGCCCCTGAAACTTCATTTCTGCTAAAGAGGGCAGGTATGGAAAATCACCATCCTGTTCAAATTCCAGGACAGACTCACAAGCATTATTTTGGTCAGAGCATTGCACACAAATATGACCTTTAAATGTTCCCTTACCCAGATAATTTAATGATATTTCATGCTTTTTTACACCGTCATCCAGTCCTGCCAGACAATACCCGGGAAGAGAAGCAAAGAGAATGATAAAAAGCATTCTGCTTTTTTGCAAAGCGGTCATATTTATATCCCAATCATTTGTTATTGAATGGAGTTAGAATAGTCAGGCTTTGCAAAGATGCAAATACGAATGATTATCACATGATAAATAGAGTAAAGATTATCAATATCTTATAAAAAAGAATTTATATTAACTCAGAAAATTCAGCGATGACGGGGGCATGATCAGAGGGCTTTTCCATGGCTCTGATTTTATAATCCATAAAAATGGATTGGCATATCTGCATTAAAGAGTTGGTTGCAAGAATAGAATCTATTCTCAAGCCACGCTTTGGCTCACTCTCAAACCCACGGCTACGGTAATCAAACCAGCTGAAGAGATTGTCTTCATCAGGATATAGCTTCCTGAAACAATCAGTTAGCCCCCAGCCAAGCAGTCGGTCAAACCATTCCCGTTCTTCTGGCAAAAAGCTGCATTTGCCGGTTCTTAGCCATCGTCTGGCATTAGTGGGACCAATGCCAATGTCCAGGTCTGTATGAGAGATATTAAAGTCACCAATCACGAGAATATTGGAGGAGGGGGAACAGGAGTTTTGCAGATAAGTCTGCAGATCATTGTAAAACCTGGTTTTATCGGCAAATTTGGTCTCGTGGCTGCGATTTTCTCCCTGAGGGAAATAGCCATTAATGACTCTCAACATTTGCCCGTTCAACTCATAGTCGCCAATGATAACGCGACGCTGGGCGTCAGGCAGGTCCGTAGGGAATCCTTTTTGAACACTCACTGCAGGCGTCTTACTGAGTAATGCAACGCCGTAATGGGTTTTCTGGCCATGATACAAGACGCTGTAGCCCAGATCCTCAATGGCTTTCACCGGGAAGTCTTGATCAGATACTTTAATCTCCTGAAGGCCTATCAGATCAGGACTATGGTCATCAATTACCCGGGAGAGTTGATGCAAGCGCGCCCTCACACCATTTACATTAAAACTGACTATTTTCATCGTTTTATCATCACCTTAGGGCAGGTTCAGGGTTGTCTGGGTGTTGCCATCGAGAGGATGTAACCAATATCACTAATTTAACATAATATATATTATGCGAACATTAATATCATCGATATAAACACTGTCTCTCAGAAAAAAAACACCTGTCATGGGCTTTATTCACGACAAAATATGCGTAATGTATTTTTTTAGAGAATTTTTTCCAAAAATCGTTGTCTAACACTTTACCAATATTAAGGAGACACTGCTCATTAGACGTCATTGAGCTCTATCCGCCTTCAGTCGTAATAATTGGCGGGCTGAATGACGATCCGGATGCTCCATGACTGAAAGGATCGCCCTCTGAGCGTTTGTTTCCTAACGTAACAGTTTTGTTACTCATTGCCGAAATGTTTAACGACTGTGAACGGAAACTTGCTATAACAGTAGAAAACTGTCTAACATTTACTCTGGTATAGCAGTCGCCGTAACAGTTGTACAGACTAGGCTTAAGCCTAATAGCATGGAAAGTAAACGACGCTACTAGTCCACAACAAACCTCATAACTAACTAGAGAAAGGTAACTGCCAATGACTTTAAAAGGTCTTATCAAATTAACCCAGTTGATGCAGGAACAACCACTGACGGTTATCCAATGGCAAATTCTCCTCGTGGTTGCAGAAAACCCCGGGGAAACCATTACAGATCTTGTCAATGCTGAAAAGCTCACCTGTGGTACCCCAAGTGATATCGCGGTCAGCGTGAAACGTCTGGGTGAAGGACGGCACGACAGGCCTGGCCTCGGTCTGATCAAAAAGGTCCAGCACGAAGATGATGGTCGCTATTTCAAGCTGACCCTGACGGCCAAAGGCAAAAAACTGGTGGAAAAAATCAAGCAGAAAGCTCGATATCTGAAATGAACAAGCCAGTATCACCAGGGCTCTACACGGTTGTGGGAGTATTGTAGAAGTTACTCTTTAGGGCCCTAACCCTCCTCTATTCTTATCCTCACTATATCCACTTCTCATTTTTCTTCGGCATTTTGGGGCTGAACCCGGACCTTCCTCTCTTATTTCCTAAAGTAAACCGGTTTCGTCTTAGGGACGCACCGACACGTCGAATTACCCAATAAATCACCAACAGGCTCTGCCCTCTGCCTATTGCTACCCATATCCGCTATCAAATACAAGTTACTGCCGGTAAGTTCAGTTACCGGCAGTAAAGTTTTATATTGTGAGACTGATAATACTGGTATTACAATACCGGTATTATTGGTTCTATATTTTGGGATACTACAGCGAATATGAAGAACTCAGAGCAGGACAAAGTCAGAAGGCAGCACATTTTCAGCATCCTTGATGACTTGAAAGAGAAAGGTGAGAGAATTAACGCCGACAAAGTCGCCCGCATCGGAAAAATGGGGAAGCAGACCGTGCTGCCTTATTACAATGAATGGCGATATTTAGGCGCTCTGGGCGAAGCCGAAGCGCTTGAATTGCCGGAGGATCTGGTCAGAGGCCTGAAAAGAGGAATTGCCCAATGGAAGCACCAGTTATCCGAAGAGCAGCGGGATTTTGCAGAGGCCGCTAACCAGGAGATCGATGAGCTAAAGGAAAGCCTGAATCAACTGCTGGAAAAGAATAGTCAACTGTCCCGCAGCAACTCTGAACTCCAGGATCAGGTTCAGCATATCAGTACAGAGCTGGAGACAACGAGGCTCAGTTTGCAGCAGAGAAACCAGGACCTGAAAGAACTGGAATCACTGCTGAAATCAGAACAGAGACAAACTGAACAACTGCAATCTGCGGCTGCTGAGCAAAAAGCCCTTCATCTTCAAGCCATCAGCAACCTGGAAAAACAGATGGACCAACGGAGCCAGGAGCAACTGAATCACTGGATTGGCGTGGTCGATGATGAGCGAAGGTTAAAGCAGGGATTGGAAAAGAAGATAAGCAACCAACTCCAGGAACAGCAGGAATTAAAAAAACACAATCTGGAGCTGCAAAGCCGATTGGACAGCAAATCGAAGGCATATATTCAGGTTTGCGAAGAAAGAAATAATCTGTCTTCAGAGAAAGGCAAGACAGAAGCCACGGTTCAGCTTGCCAATCAGCTTATGGTGCTGCTGGACAGCGATCAGGGCAATTTATTAGGTGCAGTGCGCAACCTTCTGGCGGGAGCCAGGGAATCCAATATGATGCAAGAGCAATACAGGACCGCAATATCAGATAAAGAAAAGCTGGAGAGTCGGCTGCTGGAAACAGAAGAGCGACTTGATGAAATCAGCACTCTTCGACTTGAACTTGAAAGAGCCCGCGGTATTGCCGAGGCCTTTGAAAAAGCGTTGTCTAAAAAAACCGATACTCCTGAGGTAACGCAGTGAGCCAGCCGATTCACCCTTCTGTTTTCCTGAATGCCCTCCCCGCCCTGCCCGCTCATCATGGTACAAATGACAATATGATGGGAGCGGGCAATGATGGTGAAGCAATGGTGCTTTTTCTGAACAAGTCCGGAGCCCGCTCAGAAGAGACCCTGCGCCGTTATGAGCGAGAAATAACCAGGCTGACAGCGTTTTTGTACTTTGAATTAGGAATTGGGTATAAATATGTGCGCCTTAAGCACCTGCAAGCCTATGTCGGCTTTATCCAGAACTTACCTCCGCGCTGGCTGATGCCTGGCATTCTTCCCGGTCAGCCGGAGAGAATTATGTTCAGATCCCCCATCAAGCCAGGAAAAAGCACCGATCAAGTTATTGATGTACTGTCCTCTTTTTTCTCTTTTCTGGAGAAAAATCGCTATACCGCTGGCAATCCAGCCGCATCACTTATTCGTTCGGGTGAAAAGGTAGCCCGGGGCAACACCATCATCCGATATTTTTA
The DNA here is from genome assembly GCF_049310205.1 of Endozoicomonas sp. ALC013. Lineage (NCBI taxonomy): Bacteria > Pseudomonadati > Pseudomonadota > Gammaproteobacteria > Oceanospirillales > Endozoicomonadaceae > Endozoicomonas > Endozoicomonas sp. ALC013. The sequence continues at coordinate 91,847 of NZ_JBLYNS010000001.1, forward strand.
TGATAATGAGTGGCAATTTATTAAAGAGTGTCTGGCAAGCCTGCCAATGGGCACCGAAAGAGAACGAATGGAATCAGCCCGAACCCGCCTTATCCTCTCTTTAAGTTATGGGCTGGCTTTACGGGAATCTGAGCTGACCGGGCATACCTGTTCAGATATACACCCCGATAATGACAACGGTTTTTATCTCAGTGTTTTGGGTAAGGGCAGAAAAAGAAGGCAGGTCCCCCTGAATAGAGTGCTTCAACAGCAAATCATTGAATACAGGCGCATGAATGGATTCTCAGGCCTGTACGGAGACCCTTTTCCCCTGGCACCAAAAACACGCAAAACCGGGGGGCTGATCACCCCGCTTTCAGCCCGGGGGCTTCGATTCTGGTGGCGATCCTTTATGGAAAATTGCCAGAGCAAGGCCTCACCGGATATCAGGCACAGATTACAGGGGCTGCCATTTCACACGCTGCGCCACACAGCACTGACGCACCTGGCTCGAACAATGGATATCGAAGACCTTGCTATATTTGCAGGTCATGATTCAATCAATACCACAAGCCAGTACTACCATGCAGAAGCAAGTAGACTGAAAAAGATGGCTGCCGATCATCATATCTGATTACGCTGAAAAGAAGACCATATCACCATGAAGAATTGTTTTTACCAGTAATAAAGGAGGAATTCTTCCGTAAATGGTCTGGGGACTGATTACTCATACATCAGGGAAGGTCATGAACTATTGCCAGGGCTGTAAAAAACCACTCAAGGGCCAATGCGTTAAGGCAATGGGCATGCGCTGGCACCCGGGGTGTTTCAGGTGCAGTGGCTGCAGGAAGCCATTTGCAGGAAAGGCTTTTGTCGTATTCCGGAACCAGGCCTTTCATCCTGACTGCCTGAGGTGTCCGAGTTGCAGAAAGCCCGTCAAGGGAAACTATGTAGAACTTGATAAAATGGCCTGGCACCCGGTTTGTGCCCAAAAGCAGACCGCCCCACTCTGCTCTGTCTGTCGGAACCCTCTCACCAGAAACTACTTTGTGGATTTCTGGGGCAATGCTTTTTGCAATAACCATGATGGGCATCCGGAGTGTTCCAGCTGCAGCCGGCTTGTTTGTGACAATCTCACCAATGGCGGTATGCAGTATCCCGACGGGGTTGTTATCTGCAACAAATGCAGCCTCAATGGCGTTTCCACCCAGGAGCGCGCCGACCGCATTGCTATTGAAATGCGCTCAGCCCTGGCATCGGTTGGACTTAGCCTGAACTCGACACAGACGCCTGTAAAACTCTGCGGCCGCGATGAGCTAAATGACGCCAGTCATCACGACTTTCATGATAATCACCCCATTCTGGGAGTTACCCGAACCACAACAACCCACCGGAAAGGACAGATATTAGCCAGAAATTTTGACTGCATTTTAATCCAGATCAATCTGCCGGAAGAACATTTCCGAACCGTCATGATTCATGAACTCACCCATGCCTGGTTTTTTTACAATTATTATGAAAATCTGCCACTGAAGGTAGAGGAAGGAATGTGCGTATTAATGGAGTATATCTGGTTAAAAAACCTTAATACCAAAGATGCTGAATTCAGAAAAAAGCAGCTAGAGCAAAGTGCTGACCCAATTTATGGCGATGGGTTTCGGGAGGCCAGAGAGTCATTGAAGTACATGCCACTGACCACACTTCTGGAATTTATCAGGGATAAAAAGAAATTCCCCGGTCGCTGGAGCTCTTTCTTTTTTTAACAGAAGGGAAAAAGAAATGGAGGCGAGTACCGGAGTCGAACCGGTCTAAATGGAGTTGCAGTCCACTGCATAACCGCTTTGCTAACTCGCCCTTCTCAAAAGAAGAAATATGGGTGGTGCCCGAGGCCGGACTCGAACCGGCACGATCTTGCGATCGAGGGATTTTAAGTCCCTTGTGTCTACCAATTTCACCACTCGGGCAGTACTTGAATAGTACAGAGTAAAAGCATAAAAAAACAGGCTCTGCCTGCAATTTTATTCTGGAGGCGAGTACCGGAGTCGAACCGGTCTAAATGGAGTTGCAGTCCACTGCATAACCGCTTTGCTAACTCGCCAGAACCTTGAGCCTGGTTTGTTCTTGCTGCAAGAACAAACCTGAACATTGAAAGCATCAATGTATCGTGCTCGTATTTATGCAATTGAATCACATAAACGGAATAATTGGAGCGGGAAACGAGGTTCGAACTCGCGACCTCAACCTTGGCAAGGTTGCGCTCTACCAACTGAGCTATTCCCGCACACTTTTTTTGATAATCAACAATCGGCAATCGATAATCAAGAACCAGTGCTAGACGACTTTGGCTAACTGTCTGCCAGCGCCCGAACACGAAGCGTATTTTAGGTTTTTTTGCTTTGATGTCAACCGCTTTCCGTCACATCAGTCAGGCTTATTGAACGGAGAAAGATCTGGCCAGGCAGCCTTCAGATAAATATACATGGACCATAGTGTCAGAATTGCTGAAAGGTACAGCAGAACAATACCAAGTAAACCAATCCAGGAATCAACAGGCACTGGTGATAATAGCAGTAAGGTAATGGCTGCCATTTGAGCCATGGTTTTCGCCTTACCGATCATGCTCACGGCAACACTGGTCCGCTTACCCAGTTCAGCCATCCACTCTCTCAGGGCCGAGATGACGATCTCCCGACCAATAATGATCAGAGCCGGCACCGTCATCCAGAAGGCACGAAACTCATCAATCAGCAGGCACAGCGCCGTGGCAACCATTATTTTATCAGCAACCGGATCAAAGAATGCCCCGAAAGGGGTTGTCTGATTGAGCCGACGGGCAAGATACCCATCAAACCAGTCCGTTGCGGCAGCGAAAGCAAATATTCCAGCACAGGCAAGGTAACTCCACTCAAATGGGAGATAAAAAATAACGACGAGAAATGGGACCAGAACAATTCGTGTTAGTGTTAGAAAATTCGGGACGTTCATAACTACTTAATTAAGCCCTTGTGCTGTAAGGCCATAAAGCATTCAGCTGGCAGCCTTGGGACGTTATTGGGACGGTTTGACATATCGCCTTACTCTTTCGGGATGATCCCAGAAATCAAAGCAGGGCATACGGTACACAGTCCTGCTCTTCGGTGCTAGTCATTATGAAAATATTCATGTATCTGCTGCGCCAGCTTCAGACTGATACCCTCAACTTTCTTCAATTCTTCGATGGTTGCACCACTCACGCCTTCACGACCACCAAAAAACTTCAATAGAGCTGATCGCCTTTTGCTGCCAATACCCGGAATATCTTCCAGCACGGAACGGTTTCTGGCCTTTTGCCTGCGCTGTCGATGCCCGGTGATGGCAAAGCGGTGTGCTTCATCCCGGATCTGTTGTATCAACAGCAATGCTGCGTCAGCACCTTCGGGGTTGAGCTCCTGATCCTGGTAAATCAGTGTTTCAAGCCCGGGCTTTCGGGTTACTCCCTTGGCAACCCCAAGCAGGGGAATTGGCAATTGCAGCCTGGTCATCACCTCCGACGCCTTTCCTAACTGCCCCTTACCCCCATCAATAATGATAAGATCCGGCCTGACCCCCTCCCCTGCATCTGCCTCCGCCAGTTTCTGATAACGCTTATCAAGAGCCATCGCCATGGCGGCATAATCATCCCCGGGCTCTATACCAGTTATATTGTAACGGCGGTATTCACTGAACACCGGCCCTTCCGGACCAAATACCACACAGGATGCAACAGTTGCCTCCCCCATGGTATGGCTGATATCGAAACACTCCATACGCAGGATGGGTTGCTCAATGTCCAGTAAACCCTTAAGTTGTGCGTATCGCTGGTTTAAATGGCTCTTGCTCGCCAGGTGACTTTCAAGATTCTGCTGCGCATTTTTATTGGCCAGGCCTAACCAATCGTGCCGTTCAGAACGTACCTTGTCCTTGATCTTGATTTTCTTGCCAGAAACAGCCTGGATCGCGTCCTCAATAGTATCTGCACCGGCCAGCTCAAACGGAACCACGATCTCCTCGGGAAAATCACGACTGGCAAACAGCCTGACATAGAACTGGGCCATAAAATCTTCCAGGTAATCAGACCGTTCAGCTTCCAGCTTAAAATCAGGAAAGTAATATTTATGGCCAAGCAACCTGCCAGAACGAACAAAGAGCACGTCAAAACAGGTATTGCCACCCATTTGGGCAAACCCGATCACATCAATATCACCGGCCGATTTGGTCACCGTCTGCTGTTCCTGAACAGCCCGGAGGTGGTTGATTTTATCCCGGGTTGCCGCCGCCTCTTCAAAATCCAGGGATTCCGCAGCATCCTCCATGCGCTTTATCAGCGAACGAATTAACTGCTGGTTTTTGCCATCCAGGAATTGCCGGGTATCCTCAAGATCCTGCTGGTACTCTTCTTTTGAGACCAGGCCAACACAGGGGGCCTTGCAACGGTTGATTTGATATTGCAGGCAGGGCCGGGTTCTATTGTTGAAATAGATGTCAGTACACTGACGTATCTTAAAAATCTTCTGCAGCAGGTGCAGGCTTTCCCGAACCGCTCCGCTACTGGGGTAAGGCCCAAAATACTGGCCTTTCTGTCGTTTACGTCCACGACAGGAGTCCATCCTGGGGAAATCATCATCTCCGGAAATATAGATATAGGGGTATGACTTATCGTCCCTCAGCAAAATGTTGTAGGGTGGCTTTCTGTCTTTTATCAGGTTTTGCTCAAGCAGCAGCGCCTCAGTTTCAGTGTGGGTAATCGTCAGTTGAATATCAGCAATCTTGCTTACCAAAGCCATGGTTTTGGTGGTAAGGCCGGTTGCCCGGAAGTAGCTTGAGAGACGATTTTTAAGATTTTTCGCTTTACCGATATAGAGTGTTTTGCCACTGTGATCACGCATATCATAGACCCCCGGACGGCTCGACACCTTTTCCAGAAATGATTTGTGATCAAACTTTTTGCTTTCTTCACTACCTGTCATGAACCACCAGACAACGGTTATCAAATCACCTGCTCATTATATCTTCACAGAGCGGTAGAAACGAATAAGCCTGCATTTTTCAGTACAGGTAACAGGATTTTCGGGCATCAGCACCGGGAGTAGCGAAAGGAACTCAACAAGAGGTTCATCAGAGCCTGTAAGGCAGCGTTCACTCTATGGTATCTACCAGGTCATGGCGAATAGCCAGGTGTGTCAGCTCGACATCACTGGTGATATTCAGCTTTTCAAACATCCGGTAGCGATAGCTATTCACCGTTTTGGGACTAAGGCATAACTTATCGGATATGGTCTGTACTTTCTCGCAATTAACAATCATAAGAGCTATTTGCATTTCGCGATGAGAGAGCTGATTGAAGGGTGACGCGCTGTCTGGCTCTATAGCTTTCAAAGCCATTTGCTGGGCAATTTCCGGGGAAATGTATTTCTTTCCGGTAAATACCGTGCGAATGGCTGTAACCATTTCGGTAATATTTGAACTTTTGGTGACGTAACCTGACGCGCCGGCTTCAAGCAGCCTGGTGGGAAATGGGTCATCCATACAGACGGTTACGGCAATGATTTTTGCATGAGGGTTGATCTGGCAGATTTTCCGGGTGGCTTCGAGCCCGCCAATGCCGGGCATTCTGACATCCATTAACGTGACATCCGGAGTGAGTTCCCGATAAAGGCTGATAGCATCTTCACCGCTGACAGCCTGGGCTACAATTTCAATACCCTCAACATCAGCTAACATGCGAGAAATTCCAGTTCTCACCAAATCATGATCATCCGCAACCAGAACTCGTATCAAAATCTACTCCGGTATGTTTCTTATCGTTTTATTGTGAAAGATTATGCACAGAGTTGATGGGGCTTAAAACCCCGGGAGAAAAAAAAGGCATAAAACCAGTAGAAAAATACCACTTTCAAAGAAAGTGGTATTTTTTTTAAAAGGCAGCTGCCCTATTGATCAGAGCTTGCCTTCAAGTTCCGGAATAGCTTCAAACAGGTCTGCTACCAGACTATAGTCTGCAACCTGGAATATGGGCGCTTCTTCATCTTTGTTGATAGCAACAATGACTTTACTGTCCTTCATTCCAGCCAGATGCTGAATGGCTCCGGAGATACCAACGGCGACGTACAGCTTGGGAGCAACAATCTTACCGGTTTGTCCGACCTGCATGTCATTGGGTACATAGCCTGCATCCACGGCAGCACGGGAAGCACCGACTGCAGCGCCAAGCTTGTCCGCTACTTTGTAAAGTAACTCGAAGTTCTCTCCATTACCCATGCCACGACCACCGGACACAATGATGTCCGCAGCCGCCAGCTCAGGACGGTCAGACTGAGCCAGCTCTTCGCTGACAAAGCTCGACACTCCCGCATCATGACTGCTGGCGACGGTTTCTACACTGGCAGATCCACCTTCCGCAGAAACCGGGTCAAAACCTGTGTTCCGAACGGTAATAACCTTGATAGATGCACTGGACTGAACCGTGGCAATGGCATTACCGGCGTAGATCGGACGAGCAAAGGTATCTTCGCTTTCCACACGGATGATGTCAGATATCTGATCAACATCCAGTAAAGCTGCCACCCGTGGCATCATATTTCTGGCATCGGTTGAGGTGGATGCCAGTACGTGAGAGTAATCCTTGCCCAGTTCAGCAACCAGCAGGCTGACATTTTCAGCCAGTCGGTTTTCCAGTGCAGCATTCTCGGCCAGCAAGACTTTTGATACACCCGCTACAGCAGAGGCCTGCTCTGCAACTCCGCTACACCCGGACCCTGCAACCAGCAGGTGAATCTCTCCCCCGATTGCGGTGGCAGCTGCAACCGTGTTCAGCGTTCCCGCTCCGAGCGTGCTGTTATCATGATCAGCAACGACTAATATGGCCATTAGATCACCTTCGCCTCATTTTTTAATTTTTCTACCAGCTCATCCACGCTGGCCACCTTGATACCCGCCTGTCGTTCAGCCGGTGGTTCTACTTTGATCGTCGTTAAAGTAGACGACACTGCTACACCGAGATCTTCTGGTGATTTGACATCCAGAGGCTTACGCTTGGCTTTCATAATATTGGGCAGTGATGCGTAACGCGGCTCATTCAGACGCAAATCCGTGGTAATCACTGCGGGCAGCTTCAGGCTTAACGTCTGTAAACCGCCGTCCACTTCACGGGTAACATTAACGTTATCACCGTCAACATTGACTTCTGAGGCGTAGGTTGCCTGAGACATACCGGCAAGTGCCGCAAGCATCTGACCGGTCTGGCCATTGTCACTATCGATGGATTGTTTACCCAGAAGAACAAGGTCAGGCTTTTCTTCATCCACAATGGCCTTTAGCAGTTTGGCAACTGCCAGGGAACCCAGGGGCTGATCAGTCTGAACCTGAATGCCTCGGTCTGCACCAAGAGCCAGCGCTGTTCGTATCTGCTCCTGGCACTCTTTGGCACCAAGGGATACGGCAACGATTTCTGTAGCGACACCTTTCTCTTTGAGTCTTACTGCTTCTTCAACAGCAATTTCACAGAAAGGGTTGATTGCCATTTTGACGTTGGTGAGATCGACGTCAGTGTTATCCGCCTTCACTCGAACCTTGACGTTATAGTCAATGACTCTTTTGACGGCTACTAATATTTTCATGAGTTCGCAGCCTTCCCTTCTCGTTATTGGCTAGGTCTTGAATTGTCGAGCAGATAACGAACAACCGGACAGACAAATTTTATTATCATTCAGCAACCTGTGTTCACACATCTGCTGGAGCGCAGTCTACCAGTACGTCAATAAGGGTTCAAACGTATGTTTCAGTCAGTTCACTCAGATATTCTTATTTAAGACAGGTGTCTGTTACTATGCATTACCGGAAATACACCTGATCCTGCTGGTTGTAGAATAGCTGTGGAGGACAAGATAGCAGCTGTTCAGCAGCCGGAACATTGCTGTGTATAGGTATTAATAACTAATGACGTGTTGTCCATTTAGGGAAACACTGAGTATAATGCCAAACAATTTCAAACAGTTGTTTGAATACCGTTCTGAAAATAACACTCCGACAGGGAGGAAGCTCATCATGGAACGCGAATCCATGGCATTTGATGTCGTTATCGTGGGTGCAGGCCCTTCCGGCTTGTCAGCCGCCTGTCGGCTGATGCAATTGTCTCAGGAGCAGGACAAAGAACTCAGTGTCTGCGTTGTTGAGAAAGGCTCCGAAGTTGGCGCTCATATCATCTCGGGGGCAGTTTTTGAACCAACGGCGCTTAATGAGTTGTTTCCCAATTGGAAAGAGCTGGGTGCGCCGTTAAATACTCCAGTGTCATCCGATGATATTTATGTACTTCGTTCTGAAGAAAAATCCATAAAAGTACCCAACCTGTTTGTGCCTAAAACCATGCACAATGAAGGCAATTACATCATCAGTCTCGGCAATCTCACCCGCTGGCTGGCGGAGCAGGCCGAGTCACTTGGGGTGGAAATTTTCCCGGGATTCCCCGCCCAGGAAGTGCTGTTTAACGACGATGGCAGTGTCAGGGGCATTGCCACCGGAGATATGGGGATTTCAGCTTCCGGTGACGAGAAAGACAGCTTTATGCCAGGTATGGAGCTGCACGCCAAATACACACTCTTTTCCGAAGGATGCCGCGGGCATTTGGGCAAGCAACTTATCAGCCATTTTAAGCTGGATGAAGGGCGTGATCCTCAACATTACGGCATCGGCATTAAAGAGCTGTGGGATATCGCACCCGAGAAGCATCAACAGGGCCTGGTGGTTCATACTGCCGGCTGGCCACTGGCTGAAAGCGGGTCTACCGGTGGCGGATTCCTCTACCATCTGGAGAATAATCAGGTAGTACTGGGCCTTATTACCGATTTGAGCTATTCAAATCCGCATCTTAGCCCCTTTGAAGAGTTCCAGAGGTTCAAAAAGAGCCCTGTTATCAAACAATACCTGGAAGGTGGAAAACGGGTTTCCTATGGTGCAAGAGCACTGGCCAAAGGTGGGCCACAGTCATTACCTGAGATGACTTTTCCGGGCGGACTCTTGATTGGTTGTGACGCTGGAACCATGAATGGTGCCAAAATAAAAGGCTCCCATACCGCCATGAAGTCCGGCATGATTGCGGCAGAAGAAGTGTTCAAGTCGGTGGGTGCAGGCTCTGAGGGCGGCAATAAACTGGAATCCTTTGATGAGGCATTCAAAGCGTCCTGGCTTTATAAAGAACTGCATCAACAGCGGAACTTCGGTCCGGCCATGCATAAATTTGGTAACATCTTTGGTGCTGCCTTTGCCTTTGCAGACCTCAATATTTTCAATGGCAAATTGCCATTCACCCTGCACGATACCACTGCGGATTACGCCCAGCTCAAGCCAGCGGCAGAGTCCAGCCCCATCAACTATCCAAAACCTGATGGTGTGATCACCTTTGACCGGTTGAGTTCAGTGTTCCTCTCGAATACCAATCACGAGGAGGATCAGCCTTGTCACCTGAAGCTTAAAGACGCAACCATTCCGCTTAAGCAAAACCTTCCGGCTTATAATGAGCCAGCACAAAGGTACTGCCCTGCCGGGGTTTATGAGATTGTGGTGGACGAGAATAGCGGAGAAAACCGGTTTCAGATCAACAGCCAGAACTGCGTTCACTGTAAGACCTGTGACATCAAGGATCCCGCTCAGAATATCACCTGGATTGCCCCGGAAGGTGCTGGCGGCCCGAATTATCCAAACATGTGAGTTTTCCTGCAATGAGGGTGGCTCAGCCACCCTCAACAACTCCCAGGGAATAGTTTTGCCCCTGACTGCGAATGCTTAACTCTATCCCCTCAGTCACCCGGGTTTCAACGGCCTCTGCCACTAACTGGTAAAACACATTGCGATTTACCAATGCATCCAGTCGATCTCTAACCCGGATATAAGGCACAAATTCTCCGGTTTTCATACTTTTGATCATTTTCAGATTGTGTTCGTTGCTTAGCACTACCTCATCACCAACATTGGTGGTAAAAAGGTATTCAGGACCATTCGCACCATCACGAGCCTCTGCAGAAACCGCAACAAATGGCGCATCATCCACTTGGATTCTTACCTTTTCTACCGGAGTAACCAGGTAGTAATGGCCATCATCATCATGCCTGAGAACTGAAGCAAACAGCTTCACCATTGATTCCCTGCCAATGGGGGAGCCATTGTAGTGCCAACGGCCATCCCGACTGATGCGCATATCAATATCACCACAGAAAGGAGGGTTCCAACTGTGTACAGGAGGCAATCCTTTTTTCTTATTCAAAAACTGCAGATTTGCCACAATATTTTCCGGCTTTGATCCATTGTTCACAAAGCATACTCCCATGCTTGCTGGCTATTCAGCCCATTATTATGCCTTATTTGGTAGTAACAGCTTTTTGATGTTTTTCAGGGTGCTTGCCATCAAGCAGATGTACTCATGAAAAAATGTCAATTTTATCTCAATTCATAATGTCAAGAATAACCAATGCTAACATAAAGAAATAAAGATTGGCTCAGGACTGGAGTATGGAACTCTTCAAAATGGTTGCGGGATGCCTTACAGACTGGCTAAGCCACAACGTTCAGGAAAGAACAAGCCCCCTGTGTGATTTTGAACGTGTCAGGCATGAAATTAAGCCCTGCGATGTTCTGTTGGTTGAAGGAAGATCCAGAGTCAGCCGGGTTATTAAGCAAACCACTCAAAGCCCCTGGTCCCATGCCATGCTCTACCTTGGCCGACTACACGACATTGAGGATGACAGAATTCGCCAGATTGTCAGTGAATCCTATGGCGGCTCCCCTGATGAACAACTGATTATTGAGAGTGAACTGGGAATCGGTACCGCCATCCAGCCCCTGAAAAACTATGAAGGGGAGCATTTGCGGATATGCCGACCTAAAGGTCTGAGCTACAGTGACAGCCAGAAAGTAATACACTACGCAACCAGCCGCCTGGGTATGGATTACAATGTCAGACAGATTCTTGATCTTGCCCGGTTCTTCTTCCCCTACTCTTTCCTGCCCAGAAGACTTGGCTCCTCGTTATTTCAGCATTCTCCGGGTCAGGAAACAAAAACCGTCTGCTCAACCATGATTGCTGAAGCTTTTAGTTTTATCCACTTTCCCATCCTGCCCCTGGTTAAACACGATGGCGATGCCGGCGTACAACTCTTTCAACGAAATCCAAAGCTGTGCACGCCCCGTGACTTTGATTACTCCCCCTACTTTCAGATTATCAAGTATCCATTTCTCGATTACAGTCATCACGCAGATTATCGACTATTGCCCTGGCATGGTCAGCGGGTTCTGGAGGGTCGAGAAGCGGATTTTTATATGTCTTCCCAGCAAATTGAGCAGCTACAGAAAGAAAGCACTGTGGATCATGAGGTTTTGGGTGATGCGGCTCCCCTCTCTCCTGATAAGAAAAACAGTGGTGAGAGCGGCTCTGTTTCAACTCACTGATCACTCCAGGCGCATGCTGCCATTTAATCATTTTCCAGGTTTTTGATGCATAACAAACGAAAAGCCGTTCATGCAGACAAAAGTAGACACGGCCAACTTACTCTTCGCCTGACCAACTAAAGATCTTTAAGAGCCACGAGGATCAAGAGCTGAAACATAAAAGGCAGCCAAAAAGAAACCCGCGCTTCTGGGGGAAGAAGACACGGGCTAAGACCATTAGGAGTGAAACATAGGTACACAATCCAAGTACCAAGGTCATTACTGACCTAGACTGATCTGTTCGTAGGGGGAAGTCGATCAAACCAGCATCGTAAGTATGATTCAGAATCAAAATACGTCCATTGAAGATTAAGATCATTTTATAATATTAAGAGAAATTCAAAGAAATCAATAGCTCACGGCTCACACTCGCCATTTGGGCGTGTGATTTTAAGCAAGGAGAACCACTCTCAAAACATGAGGACACAGGCACCGATTCATGAACTGAGACGGAGCGAACTCTGGGCAGAATACCCAGAGCTATAAGAATCAGGAAACAGGGGTATTCATCTGTTCATATAAAGTATCGCAACGCTGTGCCAATGCCCGATCAATAGCCAGCACGCCACTGCCCTCATCGGATTGATGGGTTCCCCAGGCAATAGTTACCTTGCCCCACTCAATAACAATTCGCGGATGGTGGACATGAGATTCGGCCAGACAGGCAATGGCGTTACAGAATGCCAAAGCTCGAGAGTATTTTTTAAAGTCGAAGGATTTTTCAATATGATCAATGCTGTCATACTGACAGGAAACCCAGTCATTCATACGTGCACTCCTGTTATTGAATAAAAACCGAAATTCAGTCTAATTCAAATATAAGGGGATGGCATCAGAAATGCAGGTATGCAAATTGTCTGGTCATGCTGTGGAGAAAGTGCACAGACCCTGCGAGGCAGTCTATACCTGCAAGAAGCTTGCGGTGCCTTACCGGCAACAACCCAAAGCACGGGGTAAGCGGTTGCCGGATGCCTACTGAACTGCCAGGAGTCACCAGTAATCCAGGTTAGGAATTACGCCTTCTCAGTTTCTGCTTCAGCCTCTTCAGACTTCAGCTGCTCAAGCTCCTGAGTTGCAGTATTCAGCTGCTGGGTAAGCTGCTTTTGTTTGGTTTTCAGACCACTGTTTTCACCAGTAAGCGTGCGATTCTGTTCCTGAAGACGCTTGATCTGCTTCTTCATTCGATCAGGATTGCTGGCTCTCAGATCTTTCAGTTCATTTTCCATGTTTTTCAGCTGGGCAGCAGCTTTTTCAGCTTTCTTCTCGGCAGTTTCCAGGCGCGATTTGAGCTGGCTTACTTCCCGATTGTGTTGCTCTGTAATTTCAATAAGAGCTGCCAGGCGTTGCTGTTCAATGATATCCATTTCACTGCTTGTATCAATGCTTCCGCCCATGCTCAGGGTACCCATAGATTCGATTACCTCCGGGGAGTTTTATAAGATAGGAATTAATAAAAAGCTTCCACCAGCGCGAGAGTTACGCACTGAAGCGAGAGAAATATTAAGAAGATATGAGTTATTCTTCATTAAGCGGCTGGTTAAAAGCAGAATATCAGTAGACTAGGTGGCGGAGTCTAATACATAAAAAGACATATTGAAAGGCTTATCTGAAAAATGAACAGATAACTTTGCCTGTCCAGGGAATTTTTTACCAAATTGCAGCCATACATGGCCAACTTGCAAATTCATGGGCTAAGCCCGGGTTATAGGGTATTCTGATGGGAGCAGTAATCCTGATACTGCACCAATGCACTCAACAGCTTGATAAAACAACACGTTAGACAATGCCTGAGACAATAACACTTTTGCCGGACCATGTTATCAGCTTTCCTCCCCTTGAGCATGCGCTTAAACAGCCGGACGGGCTTTTGGCTATTGGGGGCAATCTTGCGGTGGACACTTTGGTAATGGCTTACCAGCAAGGCATTTTTCCCTGGTTTAATGAGGGCGATCCTATTTTATGGTGGTCACCCTCCCCACGAATGGTGTTGAAACCGGGAGAGCTGTATTTATCCCGATCATTGCGCAAGCTGCTGCGAAAAGAGCTCTACCGGGTTACTTTTGATGACGACTTTGCAGCGGTTATAACGGCCTGCTCAAGTATCCGCAGGGACTCAGAAGGAACCTGGATTACCGATGAGATGATTGACGCCTACACAGCTTTGCATGATGCCGGGCATGCACACTCTGTTGAGGTCTGGCAAGAAGACAGGCTGGTTGGAGGGCTTTATGGGGTAGCTCAAGGGCGAATTTTTTTCGCGGAATCCATGTTCAGCCGAGAGAGCAATACTTCCAAAATCGCCATGGCAGCCCTTTCTGAACAACTTTTAGCCTGGCAGTTTGAACTGATTGATTGTCAGGTCTATTCAGACCATTTGGACTCTCTTGGGGCAAAATTGATTTCAAGATCCAGATTTGTAGATTATTTGGACCGCTATTGCTCACAGACACCTTCCTGTTCAGACTGGAAACAGGAATGGCAATGGAATGACCTTCGATAATGAGCCAGTACAAAAATATCAAATTTTATGCCACACAACCCCATGAATGCAGTTACCTGCCAGAGGAGCAGGCAACCACACTATTTATGGATCCGGAAATTCCGCTGAACAAAGAGTTGTGCAGTGATCTTGCCGACGTTGGGTTTCGACGAAGTGGCCAGCATATTTACCGCCCACACTGCAACCGCTGCAGGGCCTGCATACCGGCAAGAATCCCTGTAGATGCCTTTCAAATGAGAAGAACGCAGCGAAAGACCTGGAATCGCAACTCTGCACTCAGGGTTGCCAAGGTGTCTGCAGACTTTCAGGATGAGCATTATCTGCTCTATGAAAAGTATATCAATCAATGCCACCAGGATGGTGATATGTATCCTGCAACGATTGACCAGTACACCTCTTTTCTGGTTGAAAGCACCGAATTTACCGCATTTTATGAGTTCCGTCTGGACGGACAACTGCTTGCAGTATCGGTGGTAGATCATTTACGCAGCAGTCTTTCCGCAATTTACACCTTCTACGATCCGGATTGCTCACAACGCAGCCCTGGTCGATATTGTATTTTATGGCTTATCGATCATGCCAGAAAACTCGGGCTACCCTATCTCCATCTGGGTTATTGGATCCGGAAATGCCAGAAAATGAATTACAAAATCGAATACCGCCCTCTGGAGCTTTATGTCAGTCAGGAATGGCGACAACTGAAATAATACGACTGACAGTAAAGGGTGCTTTGCTTTACCAATTGTTTTCAGGCAGAATGCCCAACAAATTTAACCAAGCCGTACCAACCCCTTTGAGGTAGTTATTTAATGGCAAAAGAAGAGAGTCTGGAAATGGAGGGTGTCGTTATTGACACCCTTCCTAATACGATGTTTCGTGTAGAACTGGAAAATGGCCATGTTGTTACCGCGCACATCTCCGGAAAAATGCGCAAGAACTACATCCGCATTCTGACTGGCGACCGGGTAAAGGTAGAACTGACGCCATACGACCTGACGAAAGGCCGTATCACTTACCGTTCTCGCTAACAGCGGTGCTCACCCCTGAGCACCTACCCGCTGTCTTCTAACCTGCCCCACCATCAATTGCCTCCAGATCGGAAGCACGGCTTTTCGCTGCCTCAAACTTGAGGTACAACTCTCCCTTGCGAACGGTTACTTTTACATTACCACCATGCTCGGCAAGCTTTCCGAACAGAATCTGTTCCGCCATGGGCTTTTTCAAGTGTTCCTGAATAACCCGCCCCATAGGCCTTGCACCCATCTGGCGATCAAACCCTTTCTCCGCCAGCCAGCTGCGAGCCTTGTCATCAACATCCAGCTGCACGCGCCTCTCATCCAGCTGAGCCTGGAGCTCAGTGAGGAATTTATCAACCACATGCTTGATAATTTCATCATTGAGTGAGGCAAAAGGAATAATGGCGTCCAGACGATTTCTGAATTCAGGCGTGAAGGTTTTCTTAATGGCCTCATTGCCGTCAGTGGTATGATCCTGCTCAAGAAAGCCCATGGAGCTTCTGGTCATGTTTTCAGCACCGGCATTGGTGGTCATGATCAGAATCACATTTCTGAAATCAGCCTTACGACCATTGTTGTCCGTCAGGGTGCCATGATCCATAACCTGCAGTAACAGGTTAAACACATCGGAGTGGCCTTTCTCTATTTCATCGAGCAACAGCACACAGTGCGGCGTTTTATTGATGGCCTCTGTTAACAGACCGCCCTGGTCAAACCCGACATAACCCGGGGGTGCCCCTATAAGGCGTGAGACAGTGTGGGCTTCCATATACTCAGACATATCAAAGCGCACGAGCTCAATACCCAGGGCCTTTGCCAGTTGGCGACAAACTTCTGTTTTGCCGACACCGGTTGGTCCGGAAAACAGGAAGGAGCCAACGGGTTTTTCAGGTGCCTTGAGGCCTGCTCTTGAAAGCTTGATAGCAGTGGATAATGAAGTGATCGCCTCGTCCTGTCCGAACACCACCATTTTCAGATTGCGCTCAAGCTTGCCAAGCAATTCCTTGTCAGAGGAAGAGACAGACTTTGGCGGAATCCTGGCCATCTTGGCGACAATCCTTTCCACATCATCGACATCAATAACTTTTTTCCGTTCGGACTCAGGCTGAAGCCGCTGATACGCCCCTGCTTCATCAATAACATCAATGGCTTTATCGGGCATATGACGATCATTAATGTAGCGGTCTGCCAGTTCGGCCGCCGCTTTCAGGGCTTCATCCTGATACTTGATAGCATGATGCTCTTCGAATTTCTTCTTCAGTCCCAGCAGTATCTGGAAGGTGTCTTCAACGTTGGGTTCGACAATATCCACTTTCTGGAATCTTCTTGCCAGTGCCCGATCTTTTTCAAAGATCCCACGAAACTCCTGGAATGTGGTAGAACCGATACAGCGCAGCTCGCCGGAAGTCAGCATTGGCTTCAGAAGGTTTGAGGCATCCATCACTCCGCCAGAAGCTGCACCTGCACCAATGATGGTATGAATTTCATCGATAAAGAGAATCGCATGATCCAGTTTCTTGAGTTCACTCAGTAACTGCTTGAAACGCTTTTCAAAATCACCACGATACTTGGTCCCGGCCAGAAGCGAACCCAGGTCAAGGGAGTAAACAACAGCCTTGGACAAAACCTCAGGCACGTCACCATCAACAATCCGACGGGCCAGGCCTTCAGCAATGGCCGTTTTCCCTACCCCGGCCTCGCCAACCAGCAAAGGGTTGTTTTTCCGGCGACGGGTAAGAATCTGGCAGACCCGCTCTACTTCTTCAGCCCGACCAACCAGGGGATCAATTCTGCCAAGACGCGCCTGATCATTCAGATCAGTGGCATACAGTTTGAGGGGGTTCTTGCTGCTGCCACCACTGTTGCTCTCCGGCTCCATATCATCAGACAGATCATGACCAAGCTCTTCGAGCTCCTGACCCGGCGTCTTGGATATTCCGTGGGCAATAAAATTAACAACGTCTATGCGGGCCACATCTTGTTGCTTCAGGAAGTAGACAGCCTGGCTTTCCTGCTCACTGAAAATAGCGACCAGTACATTAGCACCGGTCACTTCCTTTTTACCGGAGCTTTGCACATGAAAAACAGCACGCTGCAGTACTCGCTGAAAGCCAAGTGTTGGCTGCGTTTCACGCTCATGGTCATCGCCGGGGATTAATGGGGTCGTTGAGCTGACAAACTCAGTGAGGTCCTGGCGAAGTTTATGAAGATCAATTCCGCAGGAAACCAGGACTCTGGCTGCGGATTCATTATCAAGCAAAGCAAGTAAAAGATGCTCAACCGTCATAAATTCATGACGATTATCGCGGGCGTCTTTAAATGCATTATTCAGTGTTGCTTCGAGGTCTTTGTTAAGCATATGGTGTAACCTTGAAAACGCTAATCGGCCTTTTCTGTCTTGCACAGCAGGGGATGGTCGTTTTCTCTGGAATATTCATTAACCTGCTGAGCCTTGGTTTCCGCGACATCCTTGCTGTATACACCACAAACGGCTTTTCCCTGGGTATGTACCATCAGCATAATTTGAGTCGCCTTCCCTTCTGGCATACTGAAAAACTTCTCCAGTACCTCAACAACAAAATCCATTGGTGTAAAATCATCATTCAGGAGCAAGACCTGATACATGGGAGGGGGAGCCAGTCTGGTTTTTTCCGGAACGACTGCAACGCTCAGATCACCTTCCTGTTCCTCTCCCTCTTTTTGCAAGCTTAGACGAAACAGTTCGAGATTACTCATGGTTTTATGACTGCCAACCTTCGATTTGTAACTTAACTGTCTGGTAACCAACAGCACACTCAGGGCACCGCAAGTATTTACTACTGCCAATCATAAAAGCTAATCATAAAAACAACGAGCACAAAATACTGATCGGCACGGTTTACAGACATTTGATGACAGAAGATAAATTAGTGCACACCTACTAAGAAATTGACAAATTTGCCAGGATTTCTCTTCTCATTCTAAAGATACTGGAGCAAATCACAATGACCGACTTTCGAAAATTGATCGGGCGACTCACAACAACAGGAGATAAACGTGGAAAGTACAATAAAAAAAGGGGGGATAAAATATTAAAGCCGGAAATGAATTTCCGGCTTTAACTGATGAAAAGTTAACTGAAAACTTACATGTGGTTAATTATTTCATCGGCAAACTCTGAGCACTTGACTAACGTTGCACCCTCCATCAGTCGCTCAAAATCATAGGTAACGGTCTTGGCACCGATAGCACCATCCATACCCTTGATAATGAGATCTGCCGCCTCACTCCAACCCAGGTGTCGAAGCATCATTTCAGCAGAAAGAATGACGGAACCCGGGTTTACCTTATCCTGGCCTGCATACTTTGGAGCAGTACCGTGGGTGGCTTCAAAAACGGCCGTTGGCGCACCGATATTGGCACCAGGAGCAATACCGATACCACCTACCTGGGCAGCAAGCGCATCAGAAATGTAGTCACCATTCAGGTTCAGGGTGGCAATGACATCATACTCTGCCGGGCGCAGGAGAATCTGTTGCAGGAAAGCGTCAGCAATCACATCCTTGATAACAATATCTTCACCGGTATTCGGGTTTTTGACAGTATGCCATGGACCACCATCCAGAGGCTGGCCGCCAAAGTATTCAACAGCTGTCTGATAGCCCCAATCCTTGAAGGCACCTTCCGTAAACTTCATGATATTACCCTTGTGAACCAGGGTAACGGATTTACGGTTGTTATCGATGGCAAACTGAATTGCCTGCTTCACCAGACGTTCGGTGCCCTCTTTTGAAACAGGCTTGACCCCAATACCACAATCTTGCTCAAACCGGATTTTGGTAACGCCCATGTCATTGCGCAGGAAGTTGATCAGCTTTTCGGCTTCAGCACTGCCAGCCTGCCACTCGATACCTGCATAGATATCTTCCGAGTTTTCACGGAAGATCACCATATCCGTTTTTTCCGGCTCTTTTACCGGGCTTGGCACACCCTTGAACCAGCGCACAGGACGAATGCAGGCAAACAGATCCAACTCCTGACGAAGAGCCACGTTCAGCGAGCGAATACCACCACCAACCGGCGTTGTCAGTGGGCCTTTAATGCTGACAACATACTCTTTGAGAGCCTCAAGTGTTTCTTCCGGAAGCCAGGTGTTATCGTCGTAAACCTGAGTAGCCTTCTCACCGCAGAAAACCTCCATCCACTCGATTTTGCGCTGCCCTTTGTAGGCATTCTTCACAGCAGCATCAACAACTTTCAGCATTGCTGGTGAAACGTCAGCACCAATACCGTCACCTTCAATATAAGGTATGACAGGGGTATCGGGAACATTCAGGGAGAGGTCCTCGTTGACAGTGATTTTGTCACCGTTGGCAGGCACCTTGATCTTTTGGTATCCCATTATCAACTCCGTTCTCTAATCATCGGTTTAGCCAGATCAAAGACTGGTTCAACGCTTCTTGTCGTTATTTAAAGCATGCAGCCATATCCAACAGCAGTGTCAGCAGGATAAAAGCACTGCTGACAACGGCAAGCTGACCGCACAAAAACGCGTATACCATATACCATCCTTAGCCAGGAATAAACGAAGTTTTGTTACAAAAGCGAAACCGCCATCTGCGTTTACCACTATAAATTTCCATCGGTATGGCGCTTATTTAGCGGGAAAGGTAAAATGGCCAGCTATTTTTGACAGGTGGCAGTATACCCCAGTGATAAAACATCCCTCCCAAACCAAAGTGATTGTTGGCATGTCCGGCGGTGTTGACTCGTCCGTATCCGCTTTGCTTCTGCAACAGCAGGGCTACCAGGTGGAAGGACTTTTTATGAAGAACTGGGAGGAAGATGACGGGTCTGAATACTGCACCGCAATGACCGATCTGGCCGATGCCCAGGCCGTCTGTGACAAACTTGGCATTCATTTACATAAAGCCAATTTTGCCGCTGAATACTGGGATAATGTTTTCGAACATTTTCTCAATGAATACAAAAACGGCAGAACTCCGAATCCGGATATCCTGTGCAATAAAGAGATCAAGTTCAAAGCCTTTCTGGATTACGCATTCACCCTCGGCAGCGATTACATAGCGATGGGGCATTACTGCCGTCGTGTGGATCGTGATGGTCATAGCTATCTGGTGAAAGGGGTTGATAACAGTAAAGATCAAACCTACTTCCTCCATGCGGTAAGCGAACAACAGATTGCCCGCACTCTCTTTCCGGTCGGTGACCTGGAAAAAACTGAAGTTCGACGCATTGCCGAAGAGCACGGTCTGATCACCCATAACAAAAAGGACAGCACCGGCATCTGCTTCATCGGCGAGCGCCGATTCAAGGACTTTTTGCAGCAGTACCTGCCAGCACAACCTGGCGTTATTGAAACGGAAGATGGCAAGGTGATTGGTGAACACTCGGGTTTGATGTACCACACCATTGGCCAGAGACAGGGGCTTGGGATCGGCGGACTGAAAAATGCCGATGAAGCGCCCTGGTATGTACTTGATAAAGACCTTGAAAGAAATGTGCTAATCGCTGGCCAGGGCAAGGATCACCCCCTGCTCTTCTCAGATAGCCTGACCTGCTCGCACATCGACTGGGTTTCAGGAAAAGCGCCACAGATGCCCTGTCAGCTCAAGGCAAAAGTGCGTTATCGCCAGCAGGATCAGGATTGCACGCTTACCCAGGAAGCCAGCGGTGATTACCGGGTTATCTTTGATCAGCCGCAACGGGCAGTTACCCCGGGCCAGTCGGTGGTCTTTTATGATGACCTTTATGGTGAGAATGTTTGCCTTGGCGGCGGTGTTATTGAAACACGAACACAAGCGTCAGCTTGACCTTCACGAACCTGAAAATCTTATCAACGACAACGGAAATCCCAGAGAAGAAGATTGGTGCGATATTCTACAAAGGACCAGGCGGCGGCATTATCTGGCGTGTTCCAGGCCGCAGAGTTGGTAGACAAGCTGGCCAGGACCGGGCAATGGAGTGAAGAGGCTCTGACCCCATCCATCCACAGTATTTTTGTCACCTCACCGGATGATGTCTCCCAAGTTTACGGTGGTTTCAATGGTCTGTCCAAGGGGCGAAAAACCCTGGAGTCCGTGTTAAGCAGGGACAGCTCCGCGATTCAGGGGGATGTTATCCGCTATGCCCTGGCCCTGATTCACATTGAGAAAAAGCTGAGTCGTAACCGGAAGATGCTGAACACCATCGGTGAGCGTCTCAACAGAACCAAAGAACAGGTCGAACATTTTGGCATGCTGCATGACAATGTGATTGCCAGCCTGGCCAGCATCTACCTGGATACCATCAGCACCTTTAAAACCCGGATACAGGTGGCTGGCGATATGCGTCACCTGCAGAACCCGGTTAACGCTAACCGGATCAGAGCCATCCTGCTAGCCGGTATCCGCTCTGCCGCCCTCTGGCGTCAGTGTGGTGGCAGTCGCTGGCACCTGTTCATCAGCCGAAGCAAGTTACTTGATGGCCTCAAGCGACTGTAATAGCTGAATTTCAAAGGGCACTTCCCGGTGCCTGACCCATCCACTGCATCGGAAAACTGCCTGTGATCTCCCTCCTGATCAGCATTCTGCTTCAGGCCAACCGGCCAATGATTAGAATCTGACAGAGGGATCCGTTATCATGCGCCCTTTTCCCCCGAGCTTAAGGCATAAAACATGGAGCTGAATGCACTGACCGCCGTCTCTCCCATTGATGGACGTTATGGTGATAAGACCCAATCCCTCAGAACCATTTTCAGTGAATATGGACTGATCCGCTTTCGGGTTGCGGTGGAGGTTCACTGGTTGCAATCTCTGGCCAGCCATTCTGCCATTACCGAGGTTCCGGCACTGTCTGAACCAGCCAGCCAGTTGCTGAACAGTCTGGTCAGTAGTTTCTCCATGGCCGAAGCTGAGCGGGTGAAAGAGATTGAGCGCACCACCAACCACGATGTGAAAGCGGTGGAATACCTGATCAAAGAGCGCTTTCAGGGTAATGATGAGCTGTCAGCGATCAGTGAGTTTGTCCATTTTGCCTGCACATCGGAAGATATCAATAACCTCGCCCATGGCCTGATGCTGAAAACCGGTATGAGCGAAGCCGTGCTGCCTGAGATGCGTAACATCATCACAGCCATTGAACAGCTGGCCAGGACCCATGCCGACCAGCCCATGCTGTCCAGAACCCACGGCCAGACCGCCTCCCCGACCACCCTGGGCAAAGAGATGGCCAATGTGGCTTACCGCCTGAAGCGTCAGCTGAAACACATCGAAAGCATTGTCCCCATGGGAAAAATCAATGGTGCTGTCGGCAACTACAATGCCCACCTGTCGGCCTACCCGGAAGTGGACTGGGCTGAACATGCCGAGCAGTTTGTTACCAGTCTGGGTCTGGAGTGGAACCCCTACACCACCCAAATCGAACCCCACGACTACATTGCTGAGCTTTATGATGCCATCTGTCGTTTCAACACCATTCTGATCGACTTTGACCGGGATGTCTGGGGCTATATCTCTCTGGGGTATTTCAAGCAGAAGACGGTTGCCGGTGAGGTAGGCTCTTCCACCATGCCCCACAAAGTCAACCCGATTGATTTTGAAAACTCTGAAGGTAACCTGGGCATCGCCAACGCCATTATGCAGCATCTTGCTGCCAAACTGCCGGTGTCCCGCTGGCAGCGCGATCTGACGGACTCCACCGTGCTGCGCAATATGGGCGTTGGTCTGGGTCAGAGTCTGATTGCATACGCGGCGACCCTGAAAGGCATTGGCAAGCTGGAAGCCTCCCCTGCCCGTCTTCAGCAAGACCTTGATAACGCCTGGGAAGTGCTGGCAGAACCCATTCAAACCGTCATGCGCCGCTATGGTATCGAACAGCCTTATGAAAAGCTGAAAGCACTGACCCGTGGTCAGGAAGGCATTACCAAAGCGACTCTGGCAACGTTTATTGATGGTCTGGAGCTTCCTGCCAATGTAAAGGCCGAGCTAAAAGCGCTGACACCAGCCACCTATGTTGGTAATGCGGTAGAGCAGGCTCTGGCTATTTAACACTGACAAATAGTCATCAAAAATAATGTTAAAGAAGATCAGGGAGAATCGTTGACCCAATAGAGAAAACGCTCTCATTTAACCAGCTAACCGGTTGATTGAGAGCGTTTTTATTCGCCCGGGCAGCCAGTCTTTAAGCCAAACCAGCCGCTTTAAACTCTTTCCGGCGTTGATGAAGTACAGGCTCGGTATAACCGTTAGGCTGCTCACAACCCCTGAACACCAGGTCGCAGGCTGCCGCAAAGGCAATACTTTTATCAAAGTCTGGTGCCATGGGCCGGTAGGCAGTATCAGCGGCATTCTGTCGGTCTACAATCACAGCCATACGCTTCATGGTTGCCATTACCTGCGCTTCTGAACAGATATCATGACGAAGCCAGTTGGCAATGTGCTGACTGGAAATTCGCAGCGTGGCACGGTCTTCCATCAGACCAACGTCGTTGATATCCGGAACCTTGGAACAGCCAACACCCTGGTCAATCCAGCGCACCACATAGCCAAGAATGCCCTGGGCGTTATTGTCCAGCTCTTTCTGGATCAACTCTGCGGATAATTTACCCGGATCGGTCATTACCGGAATTTGCAGAATGTCATCAACACTGGCTTGTTGACGACGGGATAGCGCTTCCTGACGGGCCAGAACATTAACTCTGTGATAATGAACGGCATGAAGTGTTGCGCCATTGGGAGACGGCACCCAGGCAGTGTTGGCCCCTGACAGGGGGTGAGCAACCTTCTGCTCCATCATTTTGGCCATCTCATCCGGCATTGCCCACATGCCTTTACCAATCTGGGCTTTGCCGGGCAGTCCTGTATGGAGACCAATATCAACATTCTGATCTTCATAGGCCTGGATCCAGGTCGACTGCTTCATCTCCCCTTTGGGAATAACAGGTCCGGCTTCCATACTGGTGTGTATTTCATCCCCGGTACGGTCCAGGAAACCGGTGTTGATAAAGACAATACGATCTCTGGCCTCACGGATACACGCTTTCAGGTTTATGGAAGTTCTGCGCTCTTCATCCATAATGCCCACCTTCAAGGTGGTGGCAGGTAGATCAAGCGCCGCTTCGATACGTGAAAACAGTTTGCAGGTAAAGGCGACTTCTTCGGGACCATGCATCTTGGGCTTGACGATATAAATGCTGCCTTCCCGGGAGTTCTGCTGGTTACCTGCTTTTTTCTTCAGGTCGTGGATGGCAATCAGGGAGGTGAACATACCATCCATAATGCCCTCCGGGATTTCATTACCCTGAGCATCAAGAATGGCATCATTGGTCATCAGGTGGCCGACATTCCGGACAAACATCAGGCTTCTGCCGGGTAAGAACAGCTCACTGCCGTCTGGTGCCGTGTAAATCCGGTCAGAACTCAGCTTTCGGGTCACCGGCTTGCCACCTTTAACGAAAGTATCTTCCAGATCACCTTTCATCAGTCCAAGCCAGTTGCGATAGACCAGGGCCTTGTCTTCTGCATCCACTGCCGCCACGGAATCTTCGCAGTCCATTATGGTGGTAATGGCAGCCTCAACGATCAGATCCTGTACATCCGCAGCGTCATCCCTGCCGATCACACCTTCAGGATCCATCTGAATATCAATGTGTAACTCATTATTTTTCAACAGTATTGAGTCGGGCTTTTCAGGTGTTCCGGTATAGCCACAGAACTTTTCCGGCTCTTTCAGGGATGTGATTGAACCATCCTCAAGTGAAATGGCCAGACTGTTCTCCAACACCTGATAGCGAACGGCGTCTTTGTGGCTACCGGAAGCCAGTGGAGCCGCAGTATCCAGCAATTCACGACCAAACTCAATCACTTTTCTGCCACGAACCGGGTTATACCCTTTGCCCTTTTCTGCTCCTTCGCTGTCCGGAATAGCGTCCGTTCCATACAGCGCATCATACAGGCTGCCCCAGCGGGCATTGGCTGCATTCAAGGCAAAGCGGGCATTCATAACAGGAACTACCAGCTGGGGCCCTGCCTGACGAGCTATTTCGCTGTCGACCTTGCTGGTGGAGATGGCAAAGTCATCCCCTTCAGGCAGCAGATATCCTGTTTCCTCAAGGAAAGACCTGTACTCAGACTTAGTTTCTTCGGTATAACGGTTTTGCTGGTGCCATGCATCAATCTTCTGCTGAAGTTCATCCCGACGAGCCAGAAGCGCTTTGTTTTCAGGGGCGAGGTCATTAACCAACGCTTCGAGGGACAGCCAGAACTTCTCCGGGTCCACACCAGTTCCCGGAACAATGTCATTTACCAGTAAATCATGGAGTACCGGGGCGATTTGCAGGCCGCCTTTCTGGATGCGTTCAGTCATTTCAACCTCACTTCCTGATCATTATTATGCAACTGACGTATACATTATGCTGCAACCATGTACAAGCACAACAATCCAACTGTCAATGTTATCGAAGCGAGAAGGTATGTCCAATTAACGCCCGCAATGACGGCTATTTATCCTGTGAATGGTGGCTGTTAAATGGAAAATTGATCGGGAATAATCAAATTATGAGCGCCCAGGCTGGAGATTTTCGTCTCGCCAATCAGTGCCATGGTGGACTCAAGCTCTTTATAAATGATCTCCAGAGCACGGTTTACACCAGCTTCACCGGCAGCCCCCAGCCCATAAGCAAAGGCTCGCCCAACAAGAACCCCCTGAGCGCCAAGCGCAATCGCCTTCAGTACATCCTGGCCACTGCGCACACCACTATCCAGCAACACATCAACCTGCTGGTTTGCCGCTTTTACAAGACCTGCCACAGTTCTGATGGTTGACGGAGCACCATCCAGTTGGCGTCCACCATGGTTAGAGACCACCACGGCCTGGGCACCTGCATCAATGGTGCGATATAAGTCTTCGGCATTCAGTATTCCCTTAATGATCAAATAACCATCCCAGTGATCACGAATCCACTGTATATCGTTCCAGCTTAATGAGGCATCCAGCTGCTCTGATGTCCACATGGCAAGAGAGCTCAGATTGTTGACTCCTTTTGCGTGACCGACAATATTCCCGAAAGTATGATGTGATGAGAAAGCCATCTTCAAACACCAGACCGGGCGATTAAGGAACTGAATCAGCGATGTGGCGGTTATCCGGGGCGGGGCTGAAAGCCTGTTTTTAACATCTTTATGCCTTTGCCCCATGATGGGCAGATCCATGGTGACAACCAGTGTTTTACAACCTGCCTTTCTGGCTCGTTCCATCAGTTGCAGGGTAAAATCCCGGTCTTTAAATACATACAACTGAAACCAGAAAGGTTGATGGGTCTGCCGGGCAACGTCTTCAATTGAACAAATACTCAAGCTGGACAGTGCAAAGGGAATACCAAATGCTTCTGCAGCCCTGGCAGCCAGAATCTCACCATCAGGATACTGCATCCCTGCCAACCCAACAGGAGCCAGCGCCACCGGCATTGTCACCGGAGTCTGCGCCATAAGAGATGCGGTACTTCTCTGGGCTACATCCACCCCAACCCGCTGTCGAAACAGTAAATGGTTAAAGTCAGAGTGATTACTGTCATAAGTCCTTTCAGACCAGGCACCTGAGTCTACGTAGTCATAGAACATTTTTGGCACACGTTTTCTGGCCAGAGCCTGTAAGTCATGAATAGAGCATATTTGTGCAAGATTGGAGTGAGCGGCAAACATAGGATCTGCCCAAATTTTGTAGGAGTCTGTTAAATCTAGCGGGCAAAAACAAATGTGCAAAATCCGGGAGTTCTGTCTGGTCCGGCTTCAAATTCTGTGAAGGGAAAAAAGAAAGCCCTTTTCTTTTGGGAAAAAGAAAAGGGCTTTTTCAATAACGTCTGCTCTGGTCAATCAGTCGTCCAGGACAACACCCTGCTGCTGCTCAGAGATTAACAAGTAGTATGACTCGGCGATAAATTCCTTGCACTCTTCGGCAACATCAAACAGTGCATGCTCTGCTTCCAGATCACTCAGCCAATCCATTTTTATCTCCAATAATCCAACTGATTTTGTAGTTCTTTAACGGAGGATAATGTCTTATTTTCCTCTTCTGTTTCGCGCAAATCAGCGAAAGCAGGCAAATTAGAACACAGATAAACAAAGAATAACAGTCGCGACTGTTGGTTTATGGTGTTATTTGTTGGCCTGTGTGAAAACAAACGACAAGGTCACTTTCCCGCCACGGATTTAATAATCTGCCTCAGCCACTGATGGGCAGAGTCGTGATGCAGCAAAGGGCTCCAGGCCATGGACAGGTCAAATGATGGAATTTCAAACGGGGGCCTGACGACAGCGAGCCTGGTACTGAATCGTTCAATATCTGCAAGCCGACTGGGAAGCGTAGCGATCAGATCATTCTGGACAGACAACAGCATCGCCACCTGATAATGACGGGTAAAAACACTGATTTTACGTTTTTTGCCAACAGCGGCGAGCGCTTCATCGACCCAGCCCAGTCGCTGTACATCCTCAGGATTAACCCCTACGCCAATCCCCATTCCGGTTTTGCTGGCCCAGATATGCTGGGATTGAAGATAGGTGTCCAGGGTAAAATCAGTCAGTATCGGGTTTTCCCTGCTCATCACACAGGAAAAATCATCCTGCCAGATCCGCGACTGATAAAACGACTGAGGCAGACTGTCAAAACGGTTAATGGCCATATCCACCCAACCTTGCTCCACGTCATGAAAGCTCACATCACTGGGCGTCAGGACATCCAGCGTCACATTCGGAGCCAGTGAGCGAACCTGCTTCAACACCAGAGGGATCAGGGTTGATTCAGCATAATCAGAAGCCATGATCCGGAAAACCCGCTGACTGGTTTCAGGATCAAACTTCTCTCTTGGCTGAATCGTTTTCTCCATGGCCAGTAATGCCTCACGAATCAGTGGCTGGAGTTCAAGTGCACGCTCTGTTGGGGTCATCCCCTCGCTGGTCCGGATCAACAGAGGATCATTAAACAACTCCCGCAGTCTGCGCAGCCCATTACTCATGGCGGGCTGGGTAATTCCCAACTGTTCCGCGGCACGGGTTACGTTGCGCTCCCTGAGCAGAACATCCAGGTAAACCATCAAATTCAGATCAACGCGTGCAATATTCATTCTATAAATACCCGAGATAACTCTTATAAATTACCAGAATCTTTCTCAGGTGTTTAGGATGTGCGACGTAAATCAAACATTTGTTTGAATTTCAACAGTCGCATAACTACACCTCGCTGTCCGGGGGAGGAAAATAACATGGCTCGCTATAACCGCTCTGAAGAAATTGCCCGCATTGAAAAGGACTGGGCGGAGAACCCACGCTGGAAAAATGTCAAACGGACCTACAGTGCAGAAGACGTCGTCCGTCTGAGAGGTTCGGTGAAAATCGAAAACACCATTGCCAGACAGGGTGCCGAGAAACTCTGGGACCTGGTGTATGGCAACCAGTCTAAAAAAGGTTATGTCAACTGTCTCGGTGCCCTCACTGGCGGCCAGGCAGTACAACAGGTTAAAGCAGGTATTGAAGCGATCTACCTTTCCGGCTGGCAGGTTGCGGCAGATAATAATACCGCCAGCACCATGTATCCTGACCAGTCTCTGTACCCGGTTGACTCCGTGCCGGCAGTAGTCAAGCGCATCAACAACAGTTTCCGTCGTGCTGATCAGATTCAGTGGAAAGCCGGTAAGCAAGCGGGTGATGAAGGCTATGTTGACATGTTTGCCCCGATTGTGGCGGACGCAGAGGCAGGCTTTGGTGGTGTACTGAACGCCTATGAATTGATGAAGGGCATGATTGAAGCCGGTGCTGCCGGAGTGCACTTTGAAGACCAGCTGGCTTCCGTTAAAAAGTGTGGCCATATGGGCGGCAAGGTGCTGGTTCCCACCCAGGAAGCTGTTCAGAAGTTGATTGCGGCCCGACTGGCTGCTGACGTTGCCGATGTACCGACCATTGTTCTGGCCCGTACCGATGCCAACGCTGCTGATCTGATTACCTCTGACTGCGATCCTTACGATGCAGCATTCCTGACTGGCGAAAGAACCCCTGAAGGTTTCTTCCGGACTAAGGCCGGTATTGATCAGGCAATTGCCCGTGGTCTTGCCTATGCGCCATACGCGGATCTGCTGTGGTGTGAAACCGCCACTCCAGACCTGGATGAAGCCCGTAAATTTGCAGAAGCGATCAAAGCTGAGTACCCGGATCAGCTGCTGGCTTATAACTGCTCACCCTCCTTTAACTGGAAGAAGAACCTGGACGATGAAACCATCGCCAAATTCCAGCAGGAACTGAGTGATATGGGCTACAAGTACCAGTTCATCACCCTCGCAGGCATTCATAACATGTGGTACAACATGTTTGAACTGGCTCATAACTACGCCCAGGGCGAAGGTATGAAGCATTATGTCGAGATGGTCCAGGAGCCAGAGTTTGGTGCTGCGGAAAAAGGTTACACGTTTGTTGCCCACCAACAGGAAGTCGGAACCGGTTATTTTGATGATATGACAACGGTTATCCAGGGTGGTCAGTCTTCAGTAACAGCATTAACCGGCTCTACTGAAGAAGAGCAGTTCTAGATCGTAAATGCTTGAGCCCCTGATGGATGACGGGGCTCATTTTTAGCGATGAAACATATCTCTGGCCAGTTCAGGATGCACTCTCTTTAGCGCACTCTTAAAACTGAGAGCTGTTTTTTCCTGTGACTTCCTGAGCTTACTGGGCGTTATTAACGTATCGAGAAGTGACCTGACTTTCGCTGACTTGTTACTTTTACGCTGGATACTCTCAAGCTCAGCACTGGAAATAGTAAGTTTATGCGCCAGATTGTTGGTCAGTATTGATACCTGATGAGCAAACAGGCCATCCACCGCTTTATCATAGTTCTCCACTAATTTTTGATAGTCTGACGACTCCGAATGTGCAGTGTGGTAAACAGTAGTGCCACTTTTTGATAATTCGTTGTTCCGAAATTTAGCATTGATTAATCGACGCAGGGCGGCACCATCCCCAAGGGTTGTGTATCGGGAGCACCTGAAAGAATCGAAGTCTGTAAGGATTTCTGCTGTCTGCTGCTCTGCGTATGGCGTGCAGGGTTGTTTAGGAACAAACTTTTTACCAATGGCAGAGGGTGAAAAATTTCTTTCATGTATTGCCCTCCGAAGTGCCTGCACATCTTTGAGTGTTGACTGTGTGGAATTAATGAAGTTTTTTATATCATCAAGAATCCAGACAGCACGTTGATATGCATAAGGCGAACTGAATTTCGAGTAAAAATCCTTTGCTGTTTTTGAGCTATTTCCTTTGCTTGCACCTGAACCTTGATTAGCCCGTTCAGATGATACGAAGGCTGGTACCCCGGGAATCTTCGGAAACATTCACACAATCCTTTAGATAATTATTATAACTGCATCATTTACATAGACTTGTTCTTTATGTATAAGTTCAATTTTTAAGTGATAACTGTCACAGCCCACGCTATCCCGGTGCCCGGGAAAACCGCCCGGCACTGAACTTTTCAGACCTCACAGCCAATCTTGACTATCTTTTAAAGGCGATGGTAGCACCAAAGCCAGTTTGCCTTTAATAAGTTAAAGATGTTGAGGTTATGTCAGCAGTACCCAATGTTAACCAGCTTCCTGATTATCTGAAGTTAAACCATGCTTTTCAGCAAATAAGAAACAATGTGCGCACCACCCCGCTGTTAAAATCCGATGTCTTGAGTGAACTGATCAGCGGGGAAGTGCTGATCAAAGCCGAGTCTCTGCAAATTACCGGGGCCTTTAAATTCCGGGGGGCCTTCTACCGACTGTTAAATTTAACGGATGGCCAGAAAAAACAAGGTGTTACAGCCTATTCTTCAGGAAATTTTGCAGCAGGCCTGTCAGCCGCCGGACAGCTTCTGGACATACCGGTCAGGCTGGTAATGCCCCATGATGCACCCACATCAAAAGTCAATAATGCCAGACGTTACGGCGCAGAGATTATTCTCTGCCAATGCAATAAACCTTCCAGGGAGGAAGCTGCCAGCGCTATGGCCAGGCAAATAGCCAAAGACCACGGCGCAGTTCTGCTGCACCCTTTCGATGACCACGAGATCATCATTGGTCAGGCATCTGTAGCGCTGGAGCTGCAGGAGCAGTTGGCGATGTCCGGGAAATCCTGTGACCACATTCTTTGCCCCGTTGGTGGTGGCAGCCTGGTGGCAGGATCCAGCCTGGTGTTTGGCAGCAACACCCAGGTATGGGCCGTAGAAGTGGATGGTTACCAGGGCATGGGCATTTCCCTTGAAAACGGCAGGCGCTCTCGAGCCAAAGGTCATATCCTGTGTGACTGTGATGCTTTACTGGCCCTTGAGCCTGGCATTGCCAACCTGGACATCGTTCTGCAAACCGGTGTCAGGGGTATAACAGTCAATCCGCAAAAATCCCATGACGCCATCAGGCTCGGTTTTCAGGAGATGAACCTGGTGCTGGAACCCAGCGGTGCGGTGGCCATTGCCGCGATTATGGATAACCCGGCACTGTTTGAAAATAAAACCGTAGTGGCGATTGGCAGTGGAGGTAACGTTGATCCGGATAAGTACGCTGCAATATTAGAGGCTGTCTGAGTATCCGATTGACCGGCTGGTCGTTGGGCAGGCATAACTGGTGAAAATATATCCAATCTGTAGCAATGCCTGCCAGCCCTCCCCCGCAGTGGGAAGGACAGGCAAGAGGGTGTAATCAAAAAGAGCTCAGATATTAATCGATCACGTGCACAGAAGCAGTATTGGTAGTACCGGACTCAACCAGGGCACCGGAAACCATGACAACCAGATCACCAGACTGAACAAAGTTGTGCTTCACCGCCAGCTCTTTACCCAGCTTGTAGAATGCATCGGTGTTTTCCTGCTGTGAGACCAGGCTGGTGGTCACCCCTTTGCTCAGACTGAGTTGGTTAGCGGTCTTCTCGGAAGAAGTCAACGCCAGAATCTGGGCTTTAGGGAAGAACTTACGCAGAGAACGTGCAGACTTACCCTGCTCAGTGGCAACGATAATCAGCTTGGCAGCCAGAATATCTGCCGTCTTGACTGCTCCACGGCAGACCGCTTGCGTGATACTGCGATAGTTGTCGATCTCCGCATCGAACTCTTCAACACGCAGTTCCATGCTGCCATCCGTGCTGTTACAGATGGTTGCCATAACCGCCACAGATTCTGCCGGGTACTTACCTTTGGCACTCTCACCGGAGAGCATAACGGCATCGGTGCCGTCCAGAATAGCGTTTGCTACGTCACCGGCTTCTGCACGGGTTGGACGGGGATTCTTGATCATCGAATCCAGCATCTGGGTAGCCGTGATAACCGGCTTACGGGCATGGTTACACTTGTTGATCATCATCTTCTGGGCAAAGATCACCTGATCAACCGGGATTTCTACACCCAGGTCACCACGGGCCACCATGATGGCATCAGAAACGGCCAGAATGTCGTCGAAGTTATCAACGCCTTCCTGGTTCTCGATCTTGGAAATGATCTGGATTTCCTTACCACCGTTGGCATCCAGGAGTTCACGGATCTCGTTAACGTCGCTGGCTTTACGAATAAAGGAAGCCGCTACAAAATCAACGCCCTGCTCACAACCGAAGACCAGGTCAGCCTTATCCTTTTCTGACAGGGCTGGCAGGTTAACTTTAACACCTGGCAGGTTTACGCCTTTGTTTTCACCCAGTTCACCGTTGTTCTTGACTTCACAGACGATTTCCTGAGCCTTGACTTCTTTTACCGTCAGTTCAATCAGGCCATCGTCCAGCAGAACCGTGTTACCCGGCTTCAGGTCATCGGTCAGGCCGGCGTAGGTAACCGCTACACGCGTGCTGTCACCAATAACAGACGCGTCGGTAGTCAGAGTAAATTCCTGTCCTGCGCTCAGCATGACGTCGTCGCCACTGTGCAGTTTAACAGTTCGGATTTCAGGGCCTTTTGTGTCCAGAAGAATGGCAACACGCTTACCGGTTTCAGCCATGACTTCGCGCAGACGGGCAATACGGGCACCATGCTCGTCAAAGTCACCATGAGAGAAATTCAGTCGCATCACATTCATGCCATTGTCGACCAGTTTGGTCAGCATCTCATGGGATTCAGACTTTGGGCCGATGGTACAGACGATCTTAGTCTTTCTCACTGGAGTTTTCTCCGTCATAGGGGATTTCCGGGAGCCTGTCGGGCATAAGTCCGAGAGTCTCCCAGTGTGATTGACGGTCAGGTATACGAAGTCCCGACACTTTGGTGGGTGCGGATACTACCGCAAAAACGAAAGAAAACCTTGGCCTTTTTACAATAAATCCGTTGTTTTAGATCAGTATTTTCCGAAAATATGTTTAATTAATCACCAACCATAATAACTTATGAAAATGCTTGTGAAACAGTGACTTATTATAGAAAGATTCGTTATTTATGAAGGACTGGGATTGCCCTGCTTCCACAATGCCAGGATCGAAAGAAACAGGACCAGGCATCAAACCAGTCGTTCAGCAGAAACGACAATCCCGTTCAAATCGGCATACAGGAAATGGCCGGGAATGAAGTCCACGCCATGAAACCGAACAGGAATATCGACTTCTCCCTGCCCTTTTTTATCCGTTTTCATCGGGTGTACAGCAAGAGCCTGAACCCCCAGCGGCAGTTGTGAAATCACTTCAACGTCACGAATACAGCCATAAACAATAATACCCTGCCAGCCATTGCTTACGGCCTGTTCTGCCAGCATATCACCCAACAAGGCCCTTCTCAGGGAACCGCCGCCATCAACAACCAGCACTTTACCGTGACCGTCACTGAACACCTGCTCCCGAACTCTGGAATTATCTTCATGGCATTTAATGGTGACAATTTCGCCACCAAAAATATCCCTGCCACCAAAGCTGTTAAAACCCGGGTCAACGACCTGAAGGCTTCCCGGGAAATCATCACACAAATCGGGGGTGGTAAAACTCATTATTATTCTCCCATGACAATTCATACTGGCATGATAACCAAAAAAAACACCGGGAAAAGCTTTTCCTCTGTGAAATGCGGATTACTTCTCTGCACAATTAAATGCCACACCATAAACGTGCAATGCCCACTATCGCTCGGCATTTTCCCAGTGGTTTTATCAACCTGAACCAAAAACTCAGCGCAGGAACTTTTACCAGACTCAGCAATCTACAATTCAGTTCCTGAATGCTCAGACAGTTAATAGCAGGATGGGACAAGGATCCAGAAGGTGCTACTTAACAATGGTCGTATAAATAAACCATCTATGAGCCAATCAGGCAGGAGTTATCATGCAACCAATAGCGCAGAGTAGTCTCAGAAGTGTAGATGGAAGCGGTTTGAAAAAAGACGAAGAGGCGTTAATAAAGGGCCTGAAGCCAATATCCGGGTTAGTGGCCAGCTACAATAAACGTATCAGAGAAGCCTCTGAACAGGGTCAGGATCAATCGTTCAAACGACTGAAACAGCATTTACCATCCGAATGGACGACCAGCATAGATATTGAGCATCGTAAGCTGGAAATTGTCGGGCTGCATCTTTCCACGAATCGTTTATCACCAGGCACCACATCGCAACAGACTGCTATCAGTACGATACAGTGCGATAATCGTATTGAACCGGGCAATATTGCCCCAGCGAAGAGTGAAATTTTTCAATGCCAGGCCAATAATCTTGAATTCATAACGATGGCCAGCTTCGGTGGTTATATTCTTGATGCCTGTTTCAGCCCGACAGGAAAGACCCTCTTGATCAGTGGTTGCGACAGTTTGAATGATCATAGCCCGGTAACCTGTCGGCAAGGTGCCGATGGCAACTGGTCGGAGAAGAGCAGGAGTAAGGTCGAAGCTTCCGAGGAGATTCTTTTCCAGCTCAACCGGTTAGAAAATACGCTCTTGAGTATCACCCCCGAAGGCCATCTCAATGTGAGTACGCTAAATAGTTATGACCATTGGAAAAAAACGAGGGTGCTTGAGCACCCCCCACTTGAAGATGGCGATGAGCAGGTGAAGGCAAGATTCAGTCCGTTGCAGGACAAGATTATGTCCTGCAATCCGCTCACCGGCAAAATCAACGTATTGCACGTGGATGGTAACAGCCAGTGGACCCTGCTAAACCCGCTGGGGGATATCAGGCAAGTTGGGCTAACAGCACCGGAATTCAATGCCACGAATAATTATTTAATAACTTACAATGGCACAAAAGTGACCATCTGGGGATGTGATGATCAGAGCAACTGCCTTGAGAATAAATTTGAAAAAAATTACGACAGTTCAATTGAAGATTGCCAGATGAGTGATGATGAGCAGCACGCTCTTATCTTCCCCCGGGGCAACCAGGTTTTTTTCCTGGCTCGCGATGTCGACGGCAACTGGTCGCAGGTCGGAGAGGTTCGTCATTCCGCGCAGATAGTAAATCACTGCAACGAAAATGTTTGCAACCGTATTTGTAAAGCCTACCTCAATAACTCAGGGCAGTATGCACTGACCCATGATTTAGCTAAGAAATGTATAATTTCCGGTTATGACGATAATGGTGCATGGGTAGAAAAAAGAGAGATTCCGAGTTGTGATCTTGTCAGCTTCAGCATCTCCGGGCGCAAAGTACTGGCCAGACTCGGCAGAGGCTCTTTTAAAATCTGGGGTTGCCATAGCGGTAACCGTCTGGACAAAGGTCAGCCCCTTGAGCACATCGGCAGTGACAGAGCCTGTTTCAGTCCCTCAGAGAATCTGCTCCTGAGCTTTGGCAATCTGACGAATTACGCTTGCATTTGGGGTGATGACGAAGACGGTAACCTGATTGAGAAAGCAAGGATATGTCATCAGAGGGGGATTAACTTTGCTCGCTTCAATGGTCAGGAGGACAGTGTGCTGAGCATCAGCCGTGA
Organism: Endozoicomonas sp. ALC013; assembly: GCF_049310205.1. Classification (NCBI taxonomy): domain Bacteria; kingdom Pseudomonadati; phylum Pseudomonadota; class Gammaproteobacteria; order Oceanospirillales; family Endozoicomonadaceae; genus Endozoicomonas; species Endozoicomonas sp. ALC013. The sequence continues at coordinate 127,713 of NZ_JBLYNS010000001.1, forward strand.
TTGCACTGTGAAAGTCCAATGGCTTGACAGAGATGGCAAATGGCAGGGACAGCTGATGGTTCAACATCAAAAAAGAATCGATTTTGCCGATTTTTCCATCTCCGGTCGCCTTGCCTTTACCGTTAGCATGGACGGCACCGCCTGCATCCTGGGGCGTGACGATAATAGCGAATGGACACTACAGGCCATAACAAGGCATGATGGCTATGTGATCCAGGGCGCTCTGTTTAATAAATTGGATAACCATTTTCTGACTTTTGGTTGCAGTGACAAAGATCATGACAAGTCGGGTTTTGTCCAATTCTGGAGCATTGGTAATGATGGCAAATGGGCAGAAAAAGAACTGATAACACTGGCTCATCCCGTTGAAATTGCCAAATTCAGCCCTGATAGTGATCATATAATGATCCACTGCCAGAATAATTCCGGGAGTGCCACCTTACCCAGAGGTGCTACCGCGCTACTCTGGAAGATTCCTGCCAGCCTCTCAGCATGAAAAAATAGCCAGTTCTACTTAAACAAACCTTAGAGCAGGAACTTTTGCCAAATTCAATAATCTACAGCTCAGTTCCTGAATGTTTAGACAGGTAATAGCAGGATGAGACCAAGACCCAAAGGATGCTAATGATCAATGGTCGTATAAATTAACCATCTATGTACCAATAAGGCAGGAGTAACCATGCAACCAATAGAGCAGAGTTGTCTCACAAGTTTAGATGGAAGCGGCTTGAAAAAAGATGAAGAGGCGTTAATTAACGGCCTGAAGCCAATATCCGGGTTAGTGGCTAACTTTAATAAACGTATCAGAGAAGCCTCTGAACAGGGTCAGGATCAATCGCTCAAACGACTGAAACAGCATTTACCCTCCGAATGGACGACCAGCATAGATATAGATATTGAGCATCGTAAGCTGGAAATTGTCGGGCTGCATTTGTCCACGAATCGTTTATCACCAGGCAGCACATCGCAACAGCCTGGTATCAGTACGATACAGTGCGATAGTCGTATTGAGCCGGGCAATATTGACCCGGCGACGAGTGAAATTTTCCAGTGCCAGACCAATTATCTTACGTTCCAAAAGAAAGCCCACTTCAGTTGTTATATTGTTCAAACCTACTTCAGCCCTTCGGGTAAGCACCTCTTCATCAGCGGTTGCGACAGTTTGAAAGATCATAGCCTGGTAAGCTGGCGACAAGACGCGGATGGTAACTGGTTGGAGAACAGCAGGAGCAGGGTTGGGGCCCAGCAGATTATTCCCCAGCTTAACCGGTCGGAAAACACGCTTCTGACTTGCTGCAGCGAGGATGGCAAGGTCAAGGTGAGTACACTCAATAGTGATGGCCATTGGGTGGAGTCGCGGGTGCTTGAGCACTCGCCACTTGAAGATGGCTACGAACCAGTGATGGCAAGCTTCAACCCGGTGCAGGACAAGATTATGACCTACGATCAGTGCGCCGGCAGCATCAATGTTTTGCGATTGGATGGCAGCCGGTGGACTCTGCTAGACCAGCCAGTAAAGATCAGACAATGTGGGCCAAGAGCACTGAACTTCGTCCCCACGAATACTTTTTTAATGACTCACAATGTTGAAAAAGCGACCATCTGGCACCTTAATGAGCAGCGCAACTGTATTGCTCGTGTATTTGTCAAGGCTTGCGACCGTGTAATTTCTGATTGTCAGTTGAGTTGGGATGAGAGCCATGCCCTTGTCCTCCTGGATAACCGGGTTTTCTTTCTGGCTCACGATGCCTACGGCAAATGGTCGCAGGTCGGAGAGGTCCATCATTCTGAGCAACCCGTAGAAATTAACCAGGGCGTTAGAGGGACCAACCGTATTTGCTCAGCCTCCTTCAATCCCTCAGCGACATTTGCACTTACCCGTGATTTAGCCAGAAAAACAAAAATTTCCGGTTATAACGCTAATGTTGACTGGGTAGAAAAAATAGAGATCCCGAGTTGTGATAATGCCACCTTCAGCACCTCGGGGTACAAAGTACTGGCCGACTTCGGTGGTGGCTCTTTTAAAATCTGGGATTGCGGTTCAGGCAATCTGAACAAACCCCAAATCCTTGAGCACCCCGGCAGTGACAGAGCTATCTTCAGTCGTTCAGAAAAACAGCTCCTGAGCTATGGCAATGAAACAAATTACGCTTGCATTTGGGGTGATGACAGGGAAGGTAACCTGATTGAGAAAGCACGGGCATGTCATCAGGGAGGGATTATCATTGCTCACTTCAATCTTAAGGAAGACAGTGTACTGACCGGCGGTCATGATTGCACTGTGAAAATTCAGGGGCTTGACACAGACGATGAATGGCTGGAGCAGCTGGAGGTTAAGCATCAAAAACCAATTGATGTTGCCCAATTTTCCCGATCAGGCCGTCTGGCATTTTCCGTTAGCCAGGACAGTACCGCCGGCATCATGGGGCGAGACGACAAGGGCAAATGGACACAACAGGCATTGACAAAACCCGGTCCCTATTTGATCAAATGCGCCCAGTTTAATAAATGGGAGAACCATTTCCTGATCTTTGGCAAAGATTACAAAGATCATGACAAGCCGGGCTTTGTGCAACTCTGGAGTATCGGTGATGATGGAAAATGGGCAGAAAGAGAGATGATAAAACTGGATCATCCCGTTAAAGTGGCCGATTTTAGCCCCGATGGTGGTCATTTAATAATCCACTGCAAAAAGAACCCCGGGGGGGTACCCAAAGGGGACACAGTACTTCTCTGGAAGATTCCTGTCAGCCCCCCAGGGCAATCTTTGCACAACCCTACACAGGGACTATCAAGTCATTCCGCCAGATAGAGCCAGGTTTCCAGAACCGAATCGGGGTTCAGGGAAACGGTATTAATACCCTCTTCCATCAACCAGCGGGCAAAGTCAGGATGATCACTGGGCCCCTGGCCGCAAATACCGATGTATTTCCCCTGTCGGCGACAGGCCTGAATCGCCATGGACAACAACTGCTTGACGGCGGCATTACGCTCATCAAAAAGGTGAGCAATCAAGCCGGAATCCCGATCAAGCCCCAGGGCCAGCTGAGTCATATCGTTGGAACCAATGGAGAAGCCATCAAAATATTCCAGGAACTCATCAGCCAGCAGCGCATTGGATGGCAGTTCGCACATCATAATAATCTTCAGGCCATGTTCACCACGACGAAGTCCAAAGTCAGACATAATGTTGATGACCTGACGGGCTTCATCCGGCGTTCGGACGAATGGCACCATCAATTCAACATTGGTCAGACCGAACTCCTCCCTGACCCGCTTCATGGCCCGGCATTCAAGCTCAAAACAGTCCCTGAAGGATTCCGAGATATAGCGGGAAGCGCCACGAAAGCCCAGCATCGGGTTCTCTTCATGGGGCTCATAGATCTTGCCGCCAATCAGGTTGGCATATTCGTTAGACTTGAAGTCTGAGAGTCGGACAATAACTTTTTCCGGGGCAAAAGCGGCAGCAATAGAAGCGACGCCTTCAACCAGTTTTTCAACGTAAAAGTCGACAGGATTGCCGTAGCCCGCCATTCGCTCATCAATCTGCTGTCTGACAGCATCGGGGACGCTGTCCGGATTAGTTTGATAGTTCAGCAAAGCCTTGGGATGAACACCGATCATCTTGTTGATAATAAATTCCAGTCGAGCAAGCCCCACACCCGAATTGGGCAGTCGGGAGAAACTGAAAGCCCGGTCAGGATTCCCCACATTCATCATAATCCTGAAGGGCAACTCAGGCATTTGATCCAGATCTTTCTTCTGGTGCTCAAACGGCAACTCACCCTGATAAATAAAGCCGGTATCCCCTTCGGCACAGGAAACCGTTACCGCCTGACCATCTTTCAGTCGGCGGGTAGCGTCACCACACCCGACCACTGCTGGAATACCCAGCTCTCGGGCGATAATAGCGGCGTGACAGGTACGCCCACCCCGGTTGGTGACAATGGCTGAAGCCCGTTTCATAACCGGCTCCCAGTCCGGATCAGTCATATCGGTAACCAGCACATCGCCATCCTGAACCCGGTCCATATCCGCCAGATCATCCACCAGACAGACACGCCCCTGACCAATGCGCTGGCCAATACTGCGGCCTTCTGCCAGAACATTACCCTGTTGCAACAGGCGATAACGTTCCAGCGTCCTGGACTCAGTTCGACTTTGTACTGTCTCAGGCCGGGCCTGAACCACATAGAGCTGCTGGTCATCGCCATCTTTGGCCCACTCGATGTCCATGGGTCGGCCGTAATGGGCTTCAATGGCCATGGCCTGACGGGCCAGTTCCAGCACATCGGCATCATTGATGGAGAACTGCTGGCGCTTTTTAAGGTCAACGTCCACGGTTTGCACCGATCTTCCGGTCTCTGGAGCATCACCGTAAACCATCTGAATCGCCTTGCTGCCCATATTCCGCCTGAGAATGGCAGAGCGCCCTGCTTCAAGTGCGGGCTTGTAAACATAAAATTCATCCGGGTTTACTGCCCCCTGAACCACGGTCTCTCCCAGGCCATAGGAGGAGGTGATAAATACCGCATCGCGGAAACCCGACTCGGTATCCAGAGTAAACATCACCCCGGCAGCCCCAGTTTCACTGCGCACCATCCGCTGAATTCCGGCCGACAGCGCCACATCCCGATGGTCAAAGCCCTGATGCTCACGGTATGAAATGGCACGATCATTAAAGAGAGAGGCAAAGACTTCCCGAACCGCTCGCAGAACATTCTGTGCACCACGGATATTCAGAAAGGTTTCCTGCTGCCCGGCAAAGGAGGCATCGGGCAAGTCTTCCGCCGTTGCCGATGACCGCACTGCCACAGCCAGATCCTCCTGATCACCACAGAGTTCACGGTAGCTGTTGACAATGGCCTGTTCAAATTCCGGTCGAAATGGCTCATCCATAATCCATTGACGAATATTGGCACCCGCCCGGGTGAGCTGTTGAATATCATCAATATTCAGTTCATCAAGCAGGGTATGAATACGATCATATAACCCTGAGCCATCCAGAAAGTCTCGATAGGCCTCTGCCGTGGTGGCAAAGCCACCGGGTACACGAACCCCTGCCCTGCCAAGGTGGCTGAGCATTTCTCCCAGCGAGGCGTTCTTGCCACCAACCCTCTCCACATCACTATTGCCCAGGGCATCCAGGCCCACAACAAACTCTGGTAAAGATGAACTGTTCAAGCCACTCTCCTGCCTGTACTCCAAAGGATTACCATGGGTTTCACCGCTGAGAATTCACCGACCGTGCTGTCAGAGTCCCACCCTGCCAGGGCCATAAATAAAGCTGTCATAGTACTGCCAATAAGACGACACCGGTTACCTCACCGGGAAGATTTCGGTATAGTTTGTTTGAAAATGTTATTGATTGGAAGAGTTTTTTACTTTGGATTACATCATTTTGATCTACCTGTACCAGAAACAGGTGATCTCAAGCTATTACCCCCTGAATTTATGCTGCTGGAGTCGATAAAATGGAGCGATCGGTATTTTTTATCTCTGATGGTACTGGCATTACCGCTGAATCCTTTGGCCAAAGTCTGCTGGCCCAGTTCTCGGGGCCTACATTCCGTCACCACACCCTGCCCTATATTGATACCCCCGAAAAAGCCGTTCGGGCACTGACCCTGATTAAAGAGACTCATCAGCATGAGGTGATTCAACCTATCCTCTTTATGACGGTGTTGAATGAAGAGGTCAGCAAACTGCTGCACACCAGCGGGGCTTATATTATTGACCTCTTTGCTACCTTCCTTCCCGGCCTGGAGATGGAGTTAGGCTCACACCCGTTGTATACCGTTGGCAAGAAGCGTTCCACAACCAGCAGTGCCAGCTATCACCGTCGCATCGAAGCGGTGCAGTTTGCCCTTGATAATGATGATGGTGCCCGCATCCGACACTATGAAAAGGCCGATATTATCGTGCTGGGTGCCTCCCGTTCGGGCAAAACACCCACCTGCATCTATCTTGGTTTACAGTTTGGTATCTATGCCGCCAATTACCCCATTACCGAGGATGATTTTGATAAGGGCATCAAGCTGCCTGATTTTCTTCGCCCGCACAAAGAACGTCTTTTTGGTTTGACCATCAATCCGGCCCGGCTCTCAGGCATCAGAAATGAGCGCCGTCCAAACAGCCGCTACTCATCAGTCAGGCAATGTCAATATGAAATACAGATGGTTGAACAGATCTATAACCAGGAGCAGATCAGCTATATCGATACCACTGAATTTTCTGTCGAAGAGATTGCAACACGGATCATGGATCAGGCCAATCTGACAAGAAGGCTGAAATAACCATCATTCAAAATTCATCAGGCCCTGAGGACTGCCCTTAATTAAATTGTTGCATAACAGTTATTTTTTCCTTGTGGCCCGCGGAATTGAATTTTTTTTCCTTCCCCTTGTCGAATGGTTGGAAAGGCATCTTTGACAAGAGGAAGAAAACGTGGATGTAACAGGCATAAAAACCGATACGACTAATGCATCAGACTTAACTTCAGAAGCCAGCTGTTGCGACGAGACAGGAAATTATAAATCTCTGACAGTGCGACAAACTGAAGACAAGGAGGTACACCTCAACCCTGTCAATTCTGGCTCCGACAACACTGGAGAATCTGAAACCAGTGCAGCAGGTTCTAACAGGTTGTTTACCCTTACTGGCAGCAAAGTCAGTCATTCTGAACCTTGTGGTCCGAAAGCTACTGGAAGCTTTACAGGAAGTTCTACAGGAAGCACCGAAGGCAGTCAGAATGTGACTTCCAGCGCTGGCCTTCACTTGGTAAACCAAACGGGTTTGCAGGCATTGCTCACCTTAAAAGATGTTGAAAAACAATATGTTAAGGAAGAATTGAAGAAACTTGTTCAACAGCTTGATGAATTACACGTCGGTGTCAGTTTAAGGGGTAAAGTCAATAACCTTAAAAGAAATATCTGGCAATACATTGATGAGGACTTAATCCTTGTGGGTAAACGTTTTTACTCAAAGGATATTCAATTAAGAAAAATAATAGCGGATGGCATTCAAGGAGTACTTCGGGATATCGCTATTTGGGCAGGGATCAACACCAGCAACCTGAAAGTACTGACCTATATTATTGAACAAGGGTTTCCCATCATTAACGGCCCTGCCTGGATGGATCCGAATCCTGAATCTATCGTTTACCTCCCTTTTGATACAATGATGAAACTGGTAGACAACTGCAACCCGTATTGCCCGGACCTATTATTTGTTAAGGCTATTTTCGCTGGTGCGGACCCTCAATTTGACGTTCTTACCCAGACGATTTTAACTCGACGCATGAATGATGGACTGTTTCAGGAAACAATCGCTAAATCAATACCAACCGTTTCACATACAAGGTTAATGGTGTTCTTCAATTACCTCCGTCAAAAATGTAATGCCAGAGATATGATTGAAGACTTATTTAGGCATAAGTTCAGCAACCACCGAACTTCAAATCTTCGCGAGATTTATAGATACAAAGACAGCATAATATTGCTTTTTGTTCTTGAAGCCATTGCACAACAATCACCGGATAAAGCCCGTACCCTTATTTGTTCATTTTCTCAGCGTGAACAGCAAGTGATGGCAATGACAGCTCTTTTGGGAGGACTGCATCAATCTACCGAATTATTATGTGGAATGGGTATTACCGTCGCCAGCAAGCCGTTTAAGGAAGCATCCGTTAATTTAAAAAATTCTCCTTTTCTTATGGCCAAAGAGGCTGGATTGACCAATGAACGATTATTTATCAATACAGTAAATCGGGTAGCTCCATTTTTATGGACCTTGCCCGATAATGATGGGCTACAGTGGTACAAGGATACAATTTTTCCCAATAAGAAAGGACATTCGTTTATCCATCTTGCCATGAAGCAAGCGTCCATTTACCAGGAGGGAAATCATGAATCGAAAAAATGGTCAGGCCCGGATCATACCAAACATTTGCGTCTGGGCGATGTAAGCCTGTGGGCGACAAAAATTTTTACGGTATTGGATGATACTATTTCTACCAACATTACGGGGCTTTTACAGAAAGATCCTCGTTATTGTGAGGCATGGAACATCCTGATCAGCAGGGCTAAATGCTGTAATGGCCTTACCCATCCTGATGATTTTATGAAATTCATGGACTGGCTGTTGATCGATGGCCTGTCACTGGTTCGAATGGAGCCGGAATACCGGAAGGAAGAGGCAGCCTTTACCACTCGCCAAAAAAGTTATCGCCCGGATCTGTGGCCGGATCCACATAGTCAGGTTCCAATAGATGAGCGACTGGCCTACTCAGCATCAGATGAGCTACTGGTAGCCTATAGCAAAGTCGTCACAACATTACATTTTGACATCATTGAATCATTTCTACGCCTTGCCCCTCCCGGCCATCGAATACATGTGCTGAATCACTGGTTAACTGATCCTGATTGTGCAAAACAGCGGGAAACCTTATTTCGCCAGACTGTTTACCCCCTTAATAATTTGGAAAGTCCTAACATTTGGCAGTTGTTGCTATCACTGGATAAAGATTATCAACCACCGGAAAATCAGTTTGATAATGACTGGAAAAAACCGGGCAATCCGCAACAGTGGACAGCGCCGCCCCCGACAGTATCATTAACGGGAGAATATACCGAGGTGCACGGACGTACGTTTGCCATTCAGCGTACGGATGATGGCTGGGATTACCTGGAGTTTCTCAGCGATACGGAAAAACCGGAAGAGCTGGCAAAAACGGGTAATAAAATCAGCCTGTTGGCATCCATAGCCAGTCAGTATGGCTTGAAAAGCTCGATTCCCCAAGTTGTCGGCAGATATCACTGGAGCAATGCGCCAATTGATTCGACAACAGTTACGCCTCCAGCCAAAAGGTCAAAATCCGGGGAGAAGTGTCGCGATATTGAAGGCAAGGCAGGTTATTGCCTTCACCTGAAATCAACCAAAGATTCACCTTTTCATTTATACCCCTGCGATCTCGATCCCGTAACACAGGCGGATCAGATTTTCGCGGGACTCTGTAACTTTGCCCATGATTGCGGTGTTTTATTCAGTTGCGGATTGTATGCTCCAGCAGTAATAACAGCAGACCGTGATTCCATGACTAGCAGAAAACACCATGTCCTTTCATCTTATGTGGATGCCCCTTTCGAGGGGATGATGCTTCAGTGGAAAAAAGCGTCAGAACATCCCAGTGCAGGTCCCGCAGGCATACGAAATGCGGGTGATACGAAAAGTATGATTGAGCTGGGTGAAGATTACTTTTTCTCCAAAAGATGTCAGAAGTTTCTTGATTTTGAACAATCAGAGGACCGGGCCAAGGTGGCATTTTCAGAACTGGCCAACAATGCCCAGGGACTGGTATTGCAATATGCCCGCTGTTTTCAACAACAGTTCGATCCTGACGACAGGGAGTCCATGCTGAATCATGAGCGTAAAATAAAGACAATTCTGACCACGCTGTTTCACAAGGCCTTTCCCCAATTCACAGAAGAGTGCGTGAATCAGGCCATGGATGAAAATGAGCTGCTGTCACAGGCTGTCAGAGAGGTCATCTACTGGTGTGGTCATGACGCCAGATTCATTAACGATATAAAACAAAACATAATTCCGAAATCCATATATCCGGGTTGTTCAGAAAGTACCAATATTGCTGATTTCAGTATATTGAAACGTCGTGAGCTGATTCCCAACGTTGGTTTTGTTACATGGGATAACCAGCCAGACCTTGGCGTTCAATATGGCGTAAATCCATTGGTTGCTCTGAATGCCGTGATCGTCAAGCTACTGGCCTTAGGAGCCCTGACCTCTTTGTGAGTTAAATCTCTCATGATCGCTTTGTTGGCATTTATCATCTCTTGCGGCCGGGAATTGTTACTGCGAGACATAATTCACCCTCTATACTTCGGATCGAAGGTATATCCGGGTGCGGAACTGACAACAATTTGCAGTCTGCAGAACGAGATCGGTCAATGCGTCATCATTGATGTATTCGCCAGCTCCCGGACCAGGCTTCTAAACGGGCAATATGCGCCAGGGTAAATACGGCCTCTTGCCCGGATACGGGAGGGGATTAATTGCCGCTTGCCAAACCGTTAAATACTGAGACTGCTGTTACTCAGGCAGTGGGTAACGAAATCAGGCCTGAAATAGTCCGGGATCCTGCATGCTTCCATCGCTGGTGGGTTACCTTGCCGACGTTACCATTCGAGAACATCACCAGCTATTTATCAATTGAAGATATCAGCGCGTTCGCCCAAACATGCAAGGCAGTGGCCAGCCGATTGGTCGCCTGCGGACTGGAAGAAGTCCGCTACTTCCTCTCCTTACCAAAGGACAAACAGAATTCGTGTCAGACAATCATTCATTCTAACCGGCAACTCCTTCAGTACCTCAGGACATTATCGATATTTTCCAGGCGCCACTTCCCTGTGCAGCTGAGCCCGGCCTTTTATGCCTGTTATACCCGGCATGTACGCCAGCAGATTATTGATGCAAAGGCACTTACCCTGAAACCCGTTGGCAGTTTGAATATGGATAGCTATGACAGGCATTATCATGATCTTGAGCTGTGCATCATTGCCGCAACCAGAGTGGATGGGTTCATTGATATTCTGACTCCGGATCGTCATGGTCACTGGTGCCGATCGGCTGAAATCAAATCCAATGAAATTTGCTATTTTGATCAGCAACGCGCTAACCATATTTTATTTATCCCACAGAAGGTGTCGAAAAGCCTGGTGGGAGAACCACCGCACAACAAAAACATCGGCAAAGACCACTTATTGTCCGTTTATGAATGTCACGATGATTCCTGGGTTGAGCAACAGCAATTGACCATCGGTGAGGTGTTTCCTCAAATCAGGACAATATTGAAGAATGACGTTTATCTGTATCCTATGAATGACTTCTATCTGTCACCGGATGCCAGCGCACTGGTCTGTGCGTACCAGTTGCGTGAAGTTGCCATTCTGGGTCGGGAAGCGGAAGGTCAGTGGGTTAATAAAGGCAGCATTACAACCCGTATTCGTAACTTGTTGTTCAGTGGTGACAGCCGTCATGTCGCGCTTTGGGACGGTTCATACATCGCGCTAATGGGCAAGTCAGACGATGGAGCCTGGTCACAAACCGGTAAAATCATTGTTACAGACACGGATATTGACATGAACTTAATCACCGGTGCTGGTAGTGAGTCTGAAGATGAGTTTGAACTCGAGGTACTATTCAGCCCGGATAATCAGCATTTTGTCACATGGTTTGATAATGCTGGTGTTGATGCTCATCGAGATAATTTCTTTGTCGTCATCGCATCCCTTGGTCCGCACGGAAAATGGCGTGAAAAGCAGAGAATTGTCAAAACCTGTGAGCCTCCGACAACGTATTACCCCCTGGAACCTGCTTTTGGTCCCGATGGTCGGCTGCTGATTATCACCACCGATGACGGTGTTGAAATCTGGGAATTAAACAGTGAGGATCAATGGCTTCCCGCTGTTCAGGAGCAGCCCCATTGCGGTAAAGGCAGTGTTCATTTTTCTGTGCACCCGGATGAATTTATCAGCATAAACTGGCGTAATATATCAGTCTGGCGCAAGGCGGTGTCCGGAACCTGGGGCAAATCCCAAACATTTTCGGCTGGATCTCTGACCAGAGTCAGTCCTGACGGCGGTACCATTGTCTGTAATGAACCGTCAGGCCATACCGATATCCACCAACGCCAACCCTCCGGTGAGTGGATCAGTCAACGTATCGAATTTTCCATCAGGGATGGGTGTTTTAATAATGAGAGCTGCCTGCTTGCCGTTGTCCCACCCCTTGAAACCGAAACCGACCACCTGATTTTGCTGGGGGTGAACGCAGACGGGATCTGGCAGGAAAAGGACCGGTTGCCATCAGAAAACAGAATTCATGCATTTTGCTTTAGCCCATGCAGCCGCAGCATACAGATCGAAAGTGATCGCGGTGGCAATGGTGTCAGAATACAAAGTTTTTTTACTTTCTGGAGGATCGTCCCGGATCAAGGTTAACGTTCTCGGACTCACGAAATGGTCCCCCGAGATTTCCCCGCAGTTTCATTCGACGGGCAAGCAAACCCAACCCTCCATCAAAACCCTGGCACTGCGGCTCATAATGGCTTTGGTCACTGACCATTGCCCATTATTCAGCACTGCTTCTGCCCCCACTTTCAAGGTACCCGAGGGGTGGCCAAAACGGACCGGGTTTCGTTCACCACCACCGGCAGCCAGGTTAACCAGTGTGCCCGGAATGGCGGCCGCCGTACCAATGGCCACGGCAGCAGTACCCATCATGGCATGATGAAGTTTACCCATGGAAAGTGCCCTGACCAGCAGGTCGATCTCATCTTCAGAGACCTCCTTGCCGCTGGATGAGAGGTAACTTTTCGGTCCAGCAACAAAAGCGACTTTCGGCGTATGCTGTCGGGTTGCGGCTTCTTCCAGGCTGCTGATCAACCCCATCCGCAGTGCGCCATAAGCCCGAATGTTCTCAAACATGGCCAGTGCCTGCTTATCGCCGTTGATCACTTCCTGTAGTTCAGTCCCCTGGTAACCAATGTCCGCAGCATTGATAAAAATGGTGGGAATGCCGACATTGATCAGGGTTGCCTTTAAAGTCCCAACGCCGGGTACTTCAAGATCATCCACCAGATGACCTGTCGGGAACATGGCACCTTCACCATCGGCAGGATCGAGAAACTCAACCTGAACCTCGGCCGCCGGGAAAGTCACACCGTCCAGGACAAAATCCCCCGTTTCCTGAACCGCACCATTGGTCATTGGCACATGGGCAATAATGGTTTTTTTGATATTGGCCTGCCAGATCCGTATCGTTGCGATGCCATTGTCGGGTATCCGTTGCTTATCAACCAGACCACTGCTGATGGCAAAGGCCCCGACAGCCGCAGTCAGATTGCCGCAGTTACCACTCCAGTCCACGACTGGTTGATCAATGGCTACCTGACCAAAGAGATAATCGACATCATGGTCAGGCTGGCTGCTTTTCGAAAGGATCACGGTTTTGCTGGTACTGGACGTGGCACCACCCATTCCGTCAATCTGCTTACCGTATGGGTCCGGACTGCCAATCACCCTGAGCAGTAAGGCATCACGAGCTTTACCCGGAACCCGTGCAGCTGGTGGCAGATCGGTGAGATTGAAAAAAACGCCCTTACTGGTTCCGCCCCGCATATAGGTAGCGGGAACCTTGATTTGTGGAGGATGAGCCATGGGGAACAGCTCCTTCTGTTATAGGATTGTTGTGCTGGCCCTGATCAAGGGCCAGCGTGAGAGCCGTCAGGCAGCGGCTTCGGATTCCAGGAAGTCCCTGGCAAAACGCTGCAGTACACCACCGGCATCGTATACGGATACTTCTTCAGCGGTATCCAGGCGGCAGGTTACCGGTACATTAACGGTTTCTCCGTTGGCACGGTGAATCAACAGGGCCAGTGTTGTGCCTGGCCTTCGCTCACCGATAACATCGTAGGTTTCGGTGCCATCAAGCCCCAATGTCTTACGGGTTGTACCAGCCTTGAATTCCAGAGGCAGGACACCCATACCCACCAGGTTGGTCCGGTGAATACGCTCAAACCCTTCTGCCACAATGGCCTCAACACCGGCAAGCCGAACCCCTTTGGCAGCCCAGTCACGGGATGACCCCTGACCATAGTCCGCACCGGCAACAATAATCAGCGGCTGGCGACGCTCCATATAGGTCTCAATGGCTTCCCACATCCGTGTTTCTTTGCCTTCGGGCTCAATTCTGGCCAGAGAGCCCTGCCTGACTTCGCCATTAGCATCCAGACACATCTCATTGAGCAGCTTTGGATTGGCAAAGGTGGCCCGTTGCGCGGTCAGATGGTCACCACGGTGGGTGGCATAGGAGTTAAAATCTTCTTCCGGCAGCCCCATTTTCGCCAGATATTCACCCGCAGCACTGGTGGCAAGAATCGCATTGGACGGTGACAGGTGATCGGTGGTGATGTTATCGCCCAGAATCGCCAGAGGGCGCATGCCTTTCAGGGTGCGCTCACCAGCCAGAGCCCCTTCCCAATAGGGAGGACGGCGAATGTAGGTACTCATGGAGCGCCAATCGTAGAGAGGACTTTCGGCCTGTTCTGCCTTGCCCAGGTCAAACATGGGAATATAAACCTGGTTAAACTGCTCTGGTTTTACGGATTCAGCAACAATTGCGTCAATCTCTTCATCGCTGGGCCAGATGTCTTTCAAAGTGATGGGATTGCCATCCTGATCAGTACCCAATGCATCTTTTTCAATATCAAAGCGCACCGTACCGGCAATCGCATAAGCCACCACCAACGGTGGCGAGGCAAGGAAAGCCTGCCTGGCGTAGGGATGAATCCGTCCATCAAAGTTACGGTTGCCAGAGAGAACGGCCGTTGCGTACAGATCCCGATCTATGACTTCCTGCTGAATCTCCGGATCAAGAGCCCCACTCATACCGTTACAGGTGGTACAGGCGTAGGCGACAATGCCAAAGCCCAGTTTCTCCATTTCAGAAAGAAGACCTGCTTCCTCAAGATAGAGCCTGGCGACTTTGGAACCTGGTGCGAAGGATGACTTCACCCAGGGTTTCCGCACCAGCCCGAGCTCGTTAGCTTTTCGGGCCACTAGACCGGCGGCAACCACGTTACGGGGATTACTGGTATTGGTACAGCTGGTGATAGCCGCAATGATGATGGCCCCATCGGGCATTAAGCCTTCTTGCTCATCTTCTTTTTTATAAGGCCCCGCAACGCCACGACTTGCCAGCTCAGAGGTCGGCAAACGACGGTGTGGGTTGGATGGCCCTGCCATATTCCGGCAAACCGCAGAGAGATCAAAGGTCAGCACCCGCTCATAGTCAGCGGTTTTCAGATCATCAGCCCACAGTCCGGTAGTTTTGGCGTAATTCTCCACCAGGGCCACCTGTTCAGGCTCCCGGCCGGTCAACTTAAGATAATCAATGGTCTGTTCATCGATATAGAACATGCCGGCGGAAGCACCAAACTCCGGGGTCATATTGGCAATGGTGGCACGATCACCAATGGTAAGATTGGCAGCCCCTTCGCCAAAGAACTCCAGGTAAGATGAAACCACACGCTCATTTCTCAGGAATTCAGTCAGGGCCAACACGATGTCGGTGGCGGTAATGCCCGGCTGTCGCTGCCCTGTCAGCTCAACACCGACAATATCAGGCAGGCGCATCATGGAAGGACGACCCAGCATCACCGTTTCCGCTTCCAGGCCACCAACACCAATAGCGATAACGCCAAGGGCATCGACATGGGGCGTATGGCTGTCGGTACCGACACAGGTATCCGGATAGGCGACACCATCACGGGCCTGGATAACCGGAGACATTTTCTCCAGGTTGATCTGATGCATGATGCCATTACCCGCAGGAATCACATCAACATTCTCAAAGGCGGTTTTGCTCCACTCGATAAAGTGGAAACGATCTTCATTGCGACGATCTTCAATAGCCCGGTTCTTTGCCAATGCTTCCGGATCAAAACCGCCATATTCAACGGCCAGAGAGTGGTCAACAATCAACTGGGTTGGCACCACCGGGTTAACCCTGGCAGGATCACCGCCCTGCCCGACAATGGCGTCTCGCAATCCAGCAAGATCCACCAGGGCAGTCTGGCCAAGAATGTCATGGCAGACAACACGGGCCGGATACCAGGGGAAGTCCAGGTCACGCTTACGCTCAATGATCTGCTTCAGGGAGTCAGTCAGAGCAGCCGGGTCACAGCGGCGAACCAGCTGCTCGGCCAGTACTCTGGAGGTATAAGGTAAGGTGTTATAGGCACCCGACTGAATCGCTTCCACGGCTGCACGGGTGTCATAATAGTCCAGCTGGGTGCCGGGTAAGGGTTTACGAAAATCAGTGTTCATACGTCGAACGTCCACCGGGCAAATAATTTATTGTTATAAACCAAGAAGACCACAGAGAACACAAAGATAGCTTTTTTCTCTGTTGGTCTTTGTAATTAATCGCGGTCTTCAATAGCGACCCATTCTGCGCTTTCCGGTCCAGTATAGTCGGCAGATGGTCGGATAATACGGTTGTTGGCACGCTGCTCAATAACGTGAGCGGTCCAGCCAGCCACCCGGGAACAAACAAAGATCGGGGTAAACAACTTGGTAGGTATGCCCATAAAGTTGTAGGCAGAAGCGTGGAAGAAGTCAGCATTACAGAACAACTTCTTCTCCCGCCACATGACCGCCTCAACACGCTCGGAAACGGCATACAGATACTGATCACCCACCTGTTCAGACAACTTCCGCGACCACTGTTTGATGATGGCATTACGGGGATCAGACTCACGATAAATGGCATGGCCAAAGCCCATAATCTTATCCTTGCGGGCCAGCATACCCATGATCTTCTCTTCGGCCTCCTCAGGTGAGCGCCAGTTCTCGATCATTGCCATAGCTGCTTCGTTAGCGCCACCGTGGAGCGGGCCACGCAATGAACCGATGGCACCGGTCACACAGCTGTGAATATCAGAAAGGGTGGAAGCACAAACACGACCGGTAAAGGTTGAAGCATTGAACTCATGCTCGGCATAAAGCACCAGGGAAGCGTGCATGACCTGCACATGGAGTGGCTCAGGCTTTTTGTTGTGCAGAGTCCAGAGAAACTGCTCGGCGATGGAGTCAGCATCGGTATCAACATCGACCCGAACACCGTTATGGCTGAAGTTGTACCAGTAGTTGATCATGCCGGGGAAAATGGCCAGCATGCGGTCAATATGATCGTTCTGCTGTGAGAAATCCTGTTCGGTTTCCAGGTTACCCAGCATTGAACAACCGGTACGCATTACATCCATGGGGTGAGCATCAGCAGGAATCTGTTCAAGGACTGTTTTCAGGGCATCGGGCAGGGAGCGAAGGCCCTTGAGCCTGATTTTGTAAGCATCCAGTTCAGCCCGGTTTGGTAGTTTGCCATAGAGCAGCAGGTACGCGACTTCTTCAAATTGCGCCTTGTCTGCCAGCTCGTTGATATCGTAACCACGGTAAGTCAGGCCTGAACCGGTTTTGCCCACGGTACACAATGCGGTTTCTCCCGCTGACTGACCACGCAGGCCTGCACCACTTAATTTTTTTTCTGCCCCAGAGTTCGTCGACATAGTACTTCTCCGTTTTTTTTATTTCATTTTATGGATTCAGAAACTCTTTGGTTTTAACCAGCTGTTCACGCTCCTGGAAGGTCATCATGCCATCAGCGATAGCGCCACTGTTACCGTCACGCTTGATCACCTTCAGTACTTCCCGCATTGCGGTCACTGCAGCCCGCTGCAGGTCAGAAGGAATAATGATCAGCTGATAGCCCATCGCCTTCAGGTCTTCAGTTGGTACCAGTGGTGTTTTACCACTGTAAAACATGTTAATCAGCTTGGGACCGGGAGCCTGTTTGGCAATGGCTTCAATCTGCCCAATGGTCTGTGGTGCCTCAACAAACAGCATATCCGCCCCTGCTTCGACATAAGCCCTGGCACGATCCAAAGCATCGTCAAAACCGGTAACGGCAATAGCATCAGTACGGGCAATCACGGTGACATCGTCGGCATACTTTCTGGCCACCGAGACTTTCTTACACATCTCGTCAACAGATACCAGAGACTTGCCGTCCAGATGCCCGCAGCGCTTGGGAAACTCCTGGTCTTCCAGATGAAAAGCACTGACGCCCGCATTGGCAAAAAGCTCCACAGTGCGTTTGACATTCACCTCATTGCCAAAACCGGTATCCGCATCCGCAATGACTGGCAGAGAGGTGGCTGCCACGATCTGACGAACCCGGTCAACCACTTCCGTCAGTGTCAGCAGACCAATATCAGGCACACCGGTGCTGCGGGCAATGGCACCACCACTGGCGTATAACGCTGAGAAACCGGCTTCTTCACCGAGCCGGGCCGAAATACCATCGTAAACACCGGGAGCGGTGACAATGCCCTGCTCAGCGATCAATCGACTCAAGGCATTATTCTTTTGATTCATGGCGTTACCTCTGATTCTTAATTCTTGATATAAAGAGTGTTAACAACAGCATTATCTATGTTGCGGACCCTGTCGACGTCATAGACACCAAAGAACATGTTTGACAATATTTTAAACCGAGATATTTATACCGAACTTTACTCAGCACTTCTACCTGCATTGAAAACAACATATAACTAAATCAGTGACATATAGATCACAATCGCTTATTCAAAAAACATCTCAGAAAAGCTGCATTGTGTTGAAATAAAAGGCTATGCTTGCGCCGCAGGAGAGTTTCAACACACTCTGCTCTTGATGGCCGGTAACGGCGAGAAGAGTCAGACTGAAAACTGTTTGAGTGTTCCTTGTTGATCGCACGGAACTGAAGTTAACTCTAATTAACTCTAATTAACGCTAAGGAGTCATATCTTGGATACAACGATAAAAAATGCATCTTATGCATCAATACCTATGCAACCTCTAAACGAGGATCAAAAAGCATCAAGTGAAAATACAGAAGGATCTGTTAATACCAGCAATGGAAGGTGTTGCGTTATTGGTCTCGGTGTGGTCATTATCGGAGGCGTGGCATTAGGGCTAGGGCTTCGATTGACGGGCGGTAAGCAATTAAGTGCCAGTACGTCCGTGTCTGGACTTGGAAATACTCAGGGTTTCGATACCCGTGGGGCTCCAACTAGAACTGTCAGCAGCACCCCCGAGTCATTTATAACCAGATGCATATCATGCCCCCCTAATACCGAAGTAACTACTCCAAGCACTCCCTGGGCACCTCAAACAGCTACGTCGCCAGCACGCACTTATCCTCAGGGAACAACACCACCTACAACTTCCAACAACGCCCCCCAGCAGCCTTCCGCCAGCACAACAATCCCCCATAAACCCTTGGCAAGTACTAAACAATCTCTCTCGCTATCTCCATCAACTACTATAGTGCCAACATCTTCTAATCCTAATTCTACATCTTCAAACACTCCCGACTGAGAGATGAGATGATGTCCCCATCGGCTTTGATGTTACTGCTACTACATCAAGGCTGCCGGGGTTGATGGTTACTTTATCAGTTGAGATACTATCTACGGTTTTAAGTGCAATTGTTCTCAGGGAAGTTATACAGCTAACCATCGCGATCGCAATATCTGATGATAATTAGCACTTGATGGCTGGTTCGTGGATTGTAGACGATGGCATAGTGCCCCGGCTCCAGTTAAAATGCCGACTGTTTTGTTCGGACACCTGTATGAAGACGCTGACAATTCTGGAACTGGAATATAAAGACGATACCAGTCTCTACTTTGAACATTTTATTCACCTCCCTTATCCCTGTTTTCTGGATAGCTCGGTATTCGATGGAAAGCAGGCAGTCTATAAAGATCATTCCAGCCGTTATGACATTATGACTGCAGCTCCAGAAATGCACTTCACCTTCACCCCGGAAGGTGATTTGATGATTGAAGATCTTATTCAACAAAAAACAGAAACTGTTTCTGGAGCTGAACCTTTTTCGCCATTGCCAAAACGGCTTAATGCCATGAGCAAAGTCGACAATGCCGGCTTGCCTTTTGTTGGTGGCATGGTTGGTTACTGGGGATATGAACTGTGTGAACACCTTGAGCCGGACCGAATAGCCCATCGAGACAGTTCAACACCGCTGATGTCCGTCGGGCTCTATCAGTGGGCGCTGATCTGTGATCATAAGGAACGACGGGCCTGTCTGGTGTTTCATCCTGATATACCCGAATCATTGAAAACTGAAATTCTGCAAGCTATTGACCATAAAGTCAGGAAGTCAGACCGTTCACCATTCAAACTGCTCGACAGGTTCACCCCGACACAAACCCCGGCTGAATACCAGTGTGCATTTCAGCAAATTCAGGACTATATTGTGGCGGGAGATTGCTATGAGGTGAATCTTACCCAGCGTTTTACTGCGCCCTATAGCGGCGATTCCTGGGAAGCATTTAAAAAGCTCAGAACCATCACCAAAGCGCCCTACTCTGCGTTTATTTCGCGTCCTGACCTGAGCATTCTCAGCCATTCTCCGGAGCAGTTTATCCGGCTGAAAAACGGTCATGTTGCCACCAAGCCCATCAAGGGTACCCGTCCCAGGGGCCACTCTCCTGAAGAAGACCGTGCCATTGCTGAGGAGCTACAACATAGCCAGAAGGATCAATCGGAAAACCTGATGATTGTCGATCTGCTGAGAAACGATCTTGGTAAGGTCTGCAAGACAGGTACCGTGTCAGTACCCCGATTATTTGCCTTGGAAAGTTATGCCAACGTGCATCACCTGGTCAGTACAGTGAAAGGCCAACTGATGGACGATTATGATGCATTTGACCTGCTGGGAAGCACATTCCCCGGCGGTTCGATTACCGGAGCGCCAAAAATACGATCCATGGAGATTATCAGGGAGCTGGAACCGGTAGCCCGCACTGTTTACTGTGGCTCCATCGGCTATATCAGCTGTGATGGCAATATGGATACCAGTATCACCATACGGACGATTCTGGCCAAAGATGGCGAATTACACTGCTGGGGAGGTGGGGCGATTGTTGCTGACTCTGACTGTGAATCGGAATACCAGGAGTCCATAACTAAAGTAAAAAATCTGATGAGTACTCTGGAAAGGTTTCTGTAACAGAGTTCTTAGCGGATACACTCAGGCGGTGTGCTTAAAAGTTCTGGCCACTGCCTGATCCAGCCGATCAGATGATCCGCTTCTATCTGAAGGATATTAATGCAGGATTGATCTGCCAATGTCCGGGCATAATGCTGACTGACCTCAACAGGAACAATATCATCTCTGGACCCGACAAAATGAATTTGGGGGATATCGGATAAATGACTGCTAAAAGACTCAGGATTCAGAGCTGTCGGCATGTCTGAAACACCGTGATAGTGATTAAGGTAGCGGGGAGCAAGATTACCCGCTACGGTTCTGACAGAAATCACATCGTTCCTGTTAGCGGCCAGCAGTAGAGCAATGCTTCCGCCTCCGGAGTAACCGATCAGTTCAAGCTGACGGTAACCGCCGTTTTCTTTAAGGGATGACACCACAGAGTTCATAGTCTCAACCACCTTTTTGCTGTAACGCCCAAACGTCCATACCCTGCTATTGCAGTGGCCATTCATCTTGTACTGGCAAGGTTGTCCGAGATAAGCAATATCCGGTGATGCATCTTTCAGCATCAAGTGATGAACCAGTCGATTCGTCGGCGTAGGATCCAAGGATGGACGGTTAGATCTCAACCATGCCCGGCCATCCCCTTCAATATAGATGCGTAATGTGTCGCTCAACGGCTGTGACGGAGCCAGGGTGTAAACCGGCCAATAGAACTGATCATAAATGGTGGCAATCAACCCCTGGCGAAACGCATCCGGGCTGACTTCAGGAATTTGCTGGCGAGTCTCACAGCCAAAAATCAAACAGGCTACGAGAACGGAAACGATATTTCTTAAGTTTGTTTCATGCATTCAATATCAGATAGGGATATTCATAATACGGTGGGTTGTGAGATCAACGACACCATTCGGCTGAATGAAGGTGCCACCGACGGTGGTAACGTTATCAACGATGGTTCCGTTGACCAAATTATGCTGGACGGTGCCACCGTTGAGGCCCCCAGCCTGCAAAATTTTACGGTAACTATTCAGTGAACCCACCAAACCAGCTTACCAGACTGGTAAGGAATACCTGCCTTATAAGGGCTACGGAT